>CAZCEX010000502.1:0-3620 GCA_964497785.1 uncultured Thermoanaerobaculia bacterium
CTGATGCTCATGCCTTGAGTTTTCTTCAAGCACCAGTTCATCAAGGTCTTGGCACATCTCATCCACCAGAATCGCTCATCTTAGGCAAAAGAAATGCTATGGGATACCTTAGGGTGCTTCCTTGGCGAGGGGGATATCCTTCGCGAGGCTCGACATGAGCATCAGCATCATGCGGTTCTCGATCTGGAGGAATCGCAGGACCTTGGCCGCAGGCATGGTCTCGAGGAACTCTCTCTCGAAATCCCGAAGGACGAGCCACTCGTCGCGCTCGATGTCGGAAAGGAGTCGGAGAGCCGTCATGGCCTCGTCATCAGTGAGCGTGCCGCCCCTCTTGACATACTCCTTGATGATTTCGATTCGCCGGTCGAAGATTGGATGCATCACATCCTTGTAGGCCTCGTAAACTGGCTCGAACCCGGCCCACTCTTCTGTGCTCAGGTCCATCGCCTCCTGTACGAGCTCGTCGTAGTTCTCTGTCAAGACTTCGTATGTCAGAATGGTCTCGTCGGAAACCTGAGCACAGACTGGGACGGCCCCCAACAACAAAACGATGGCGCAGATGACGGCTACATACTTCATTTATTCTCCCTTGATCCTCAGTTCTCGGCGTTTCTCACTCGGATTCCATCTTCGAAACTCCCGCCGCGACGGCTGTTTGACTCCTTAAAGGAACGGCGCTGCGGCGTTCTCGGAACCTCAATACTCACGACCGCAGGTTCAGAGCAGCCCCATTCTAGCCCATACCGGCCCCCGAAACCTCCAGCAGCACAGCCGCACATTGCGGTATGATGAGGAACGCCGATGGCAAAGATGGGCTCGGCCCAGCCGGACGGGGAGTATTTTTATGCGAATGCTGAAGAGCTTGACTCGACTTGCGGGCGTCACGCTCGTGTGCTTCGGACTCACCGCCTGCGGGTCAAAACCCGTGATCGGCGTCCTCCTCGCCGAGACGGGCGTCATCGGCGCCTACGGCGAGATCATGAAGAACGGAATGACACTCGCCATCGAGCAAGCCAAAGCAGATGGCAGCTATCCGGAAGGATTGACGGTGACCTGGGCCAACTCGGGGTCCGATCCAGATCAAGCCATAGCCGGCTTCAAGCAGCTGGTGTCAAAAGATGGCGCGCAGCTCGTCATCGCCGGCGTCACCTCGGGCGAAGCGAAGGCCATGCTTCCCGAGATCGACCGGAGCGACGTCCCCGTGCTCTCCCCATCGGCTTCACTGCCCAGCCTAACGAAGGACAGCAGGCTCTTTTATCGCATCTTCCCGTCTGACGAGCTCGAAGGGCGACGCGCCGGGCGTTTCCTTCGCGAAGATCAGGATCTCGACACAGTCATCATCTACACCCTGGACTCCGAGCAGGCCAGGGGCATCGAACCCCCCTTCCGACACATTTTTGAACAGGCCATGGAGGGCAAGGTCTGTAAGAGAATCGTCCTCACTGACTCGAACTGGGAGAAGGAGTCCGCCGACACCCTCGCCGGACAGAACCCCGAGTCCGCGTACATCATCGCCTATGCGAACGACACCCTGGAGGTGCTCCGCCACCTCCGAAGCAAGAATTTCCAGGGTGTCATCTGCGTCACCTCGGCTTTTTACAGTGGCCATGTCGTCGAGGACAACCCCGACCTCGTGGACGGCATCTACTTTCCGCAGCCGGCTTTCGATCTCCAGGATGAACGCCCCCTGGTCCAGTCCTTCATCAAGTCGTACAGAGAGGCCTACGGCCACGATCCCGACATCTACGCCGCGCACGCCTTCGACGCCATGAGAGTCGCCATCGCAACAATCACCAAGACGGACATCCTCGAGACCAGCGAGATTCGTAAGACTCTTCAGTTCAAGCTCGAGGAGTTCCCCGGAGTGACTGGGATCATCCAGTTCAACGACTACGGTGACGTGCACCGCAATCCGATCATGTTCATCGTTCACGACGGGCTGGTTCGAAATTACGAGCGCTACGTGGATGAGGAGAAGAAGAAGATCCGCGACCGTATTCGCAATCTGCTCCTCACCAACGACTGAGCCCGCTCAGTCGATCTCGGGGCTTTTGCGGTCAGCATGAGGGTTCGACTTGAAAGCCTGGGGTGTCGCCTCAACCTGAGCGAGATGGAGTCAGCAGCTCGCGCCTTCGCCCGCGCCGGTCACCGTGTTGTCGGACCCGGCGAAAAAGCCGATCTTTGCATCCTGAATACCTGCACCGTCACCGCGATGGCTTCGCGCAAGTCCCGCCAACTCCTTCGACAGCTCCGACAGGCAAACCCTGGAGCCGATCTCGTTGCGACCGGGTGTTATACCGAGATGGCGCCGGAGGCGGCACGAGACCTCGGTCTCGACCTGATCGTCAGCAATTCGGACAAGGACCGACTTGTCGACGTGCTCACCAAACACAGCCTCCTTCCGAATCCGGAGCCGGGCGAAGCAGAGGTCGATGGTCTGATCGACCGCAGGGTTCTGCGCACCCGAGCCTTCCTCAAGGTCCAGGACGGCTGCGACAACCGTTGTACCTACTGCGTCGTGACGCTCGCTCGCGGCGCCGGTCGCAGCCGCCCTCTCGAAGAGGTGCTCACCGATATCGTGCACCTCAGGGAAGCCGGGTACAACGAGGTCGTTCTCTCCGGTGTGCATCTCGGCTCTTACGGATACGACCTCGGAATACGACGATGTCTCGAGGATCTTGTTCGAAGCATCCTCGACAGGACCGACCTCCCGCGGCTCAGACTCTCCTCGCTGGAGCCATGGGACCTCGAAATGAGGTTCTTCGATCTCTTCACCGACCCCCGAGTTCTCCCCCATCTTCACCTGCCGTTGCAGAGCGGCTGCAACGCAACTCTCGCCCGAATGGCCAGACGAACAACGCAGCGTGAGTTCGCTCAGCTGATCGACGCCGCTCGCCAACGATCACCAGGCATCTCCATCTCAACCGACATCATCGCCGGCTTTCCCGGAGAAACCGATGCCGAGTTCGAGCAGAGCTTTTCATTCGTTGAGTCGATGGGTTTTTCCCGCCTGCACGTCTTTCGGTACTCCCGGCGTCCCGGCACTGTGGCCGCCGACCTTCCGGACCAGGTTCCCGGGCCGATATCGACAGCGAGGAGCCGAAGGCTCATTGAGCTGGGCGTACAACTCGAAAACCGGTTCAACCGCAGCGCGGAGGGGAAGACTGTAGAGGTATTGTGGGAGGAGTCCGAGCCGTACGGTGACGGACTCCGCTGGAGCGGTCTGACCCCAAACTACATCCGCGTCACGGCCGAGACCCCGGCATCCGTCGACCTTTTGAATACGATCCACCAGACTCGAATCGTCGCTGCTGTACCGGGCGGACTGCTCGGTGAGGTCGACGATGTTGCTGCCACCCGCATCTGCATCCCAAAAGGGCCTCGACTCACAGTACTGGATTGATCCGTGGCCGCGACCGTGTCGATGACCGTCACCGTGACCGTCTCCGTGTTCCGCCGCGGCCTCGGCTACCAACACGACACCGATTCAGAGAGATTGACTCCCAGAACTGGTTTCTGGGAAACTCGATACGATGCAGTCGGAGTTCTTCATCCAGCTGGCGTACGCCCTGGTGGCAATCATCCTATAGAAGAGGGCGCGTCTTCAGGCGCCGTGAACC
>CAZCEX010000503.1:0-3612 GCA_964497785.1 uncultured Thermoanaerobaculia bacterium
CCTCAAACGACCCTCCGAAATCCATCCACCCTCTATTCGGTACACCCTCCTAGATGTCGGATCCCCGCCCACCCGGATGCCAGATATCCCCGCCCACCTGCCCCGAGCCCGAGCCCGAGCCCGTTTCCGTTGTCGTTATCGCTGG
This sequence comes from uncultured Thermoanaerobaculia bacterium, assembly GCA_964497785.1. Lineage (GTDB taxonomy): Bacteria > Acidobacteriota > Thermoanaerobaculia > Thermoanaerobaculales > Sulfomarinibacteraceae > CAZCEX01. The sequence goes on from CAZCEX010000503.1 coordinate 146, forward strand.
GGCGCATTCGATAACGGTAACGGAAACGGGCTCGGGCTCGGGTGAGCATCCGGGGTTGGCATCCGGCATCCGGCATGGGGACCCCCTCGCGGACCTGGACCTGGAATCTGCTGTTACCCTTTGCGCGTCACGACTACGAGGCTCTGGTCATCTTGAGCAGGCTCGTTGCCGGCGAATCGGTCGACGGCATGCACGACAGCATCGTGGATGGCTCGGGCGTCGGTCCCTTCCGGGATCACCTTCTGGAGTCGGTCGAAGCCGAATGCTTCTTCGCTGCCGTTGAGCATCTCCGGGATGCCGTCACTGTAGATCACAAGGGCATCCCCGACGTAAAGGGTGGTGGTCGAGGACGTGAGCGGAACCTCGGCCCTGAGTCCGAGGGGTAGACTGCCGGTTCCGAGCTCCTCGAGCGATCCATCGATGTGGCGCAGAAGAGGGAAGGGGTGGCCGGCGCAGACCGAGAGGAGTCGGCCCGAATCGGGCTCGAGCACGGCGCAGAAGAGGGTCATGAAGGCGCGTGGCCCGCCGGTGCGGTAGAGGGCGCCGTTGACCATCTTGGCGACATGGACCGGGTCGGGATCGGTGTCGGCAGCGAGCTTGAGGGTGGCGCTGGCGACGGCCATGACGAGGCCGGCAGCGATGCCGTGGCCGCTCGCGTCGCCGGCGGCGATGAGCAGCCGCCCGTCTGCGAGAGGTAGGAGCTCGTAATAGTCGCCGCCGATGGTATTGGCGGTACGGTAGGAGAACGCGAAGTCCCAGCCTTCAACTATCGGTGGCACTTCGGTGATCAGCTCATGCTGGAGCTGGCGCGCGACCTCGAGCTCGTCGCGTACCACCACCCGGTCGGCGAGCTCGAGGATCAGGAGCAGCGCCATGATGGCGATACTCACGAGCAACAACGGTGACGAGTCGAACTGGATCGAGGAATCACCGACGTTGATCTCCTGTCCCTGTACGCCAAAGAAGACAATGACGAGTGCGAGGCCGAAGAGGATGCGTCGGGGAGGGGAGAGCTTGGCAGACAGGCCGAGGAAGAGGCGCTTCGAGCGATCCCACCAGCGCCCGATCCAGGACCGTGGGGCGGACGATTCCGGATGGTCCCTGGTCAGGATGTCGAACGCCCTTTTGGCGTCGCGGCCCAGAACCGACTGCACCTCACCGGGCTTGACGCCCTCGGTGTAGTCCTTCAGGAAGCGTCCAGTGCGTTTGAAAATGCCCATCCTGCTCCTTTTGATTTACGAGAAGCCGTCGTTGAGGTTATCAGAACGTTGTTCGGAAGAATCCTATACAGTTGTCTCATGAATCGCGTTTCTCTCGCGAGAGGGATGATCAGCCTCGGAGTCGTAATCGTTGCCTCGGCGGCCTGCGGTCCCGGGATGCGGGTTGGCGATCTCGACGAGATTCAGGATGCCGGCGTGCTTCGCATTGTCGTTCGTCCTGGTTTCGGCGACTGGCCGTCGCCACGAGGACTCGGCGGCATGGACGAGAAGGAGCTCCTCGAGAAGCTCGCGGCGCGGTTGGGCGTCGAGCTGGAGTGGGTTCAAGCGCCCCGGAACGATGAGTTGCTGACGTGGTTGCGGCAGGGCAGGGGAGACCTGGCCCTCGGTCGGTTCTCTGTTGCCGACCTCCGTGTACAGGAGGGCATCGTTGCAAGCTCGACGGTCGACTGGCTGGCGGACGAGCTGGTCTCGACCCAGGACGGTCCTGTGGCCGCTCCTGATGACCTCGGGGGAACCACTCTCAACCTTCTGGTCTCCAAGTCGGCAAACCTCGAGCTCGATACTCTGGGGGAGGGACCGATCGAGATCACCCCGGTTTCGGAAGAGATACCCCTGGAGCGGATTCTCGAGAGGGTCGCGAGTGGGCGCTACGGGGTCACGATCGCGGACTCGGGGCTCGTGGAGGTCGTCCGCCGGATGGGTCGGGAGTTGCGGATCGTCGTGAGGCTCTCCGAACGACGCTCTCTCGTTTGGGCCATTCGGGCCGACAACCCGAGGTTGCGTCGCGCCGTCGATGCTTTCCTCTTCGCAGAAAAGGTGCTCGCCGAGCACCGAGAGGATGCCGAGTGCAACGACCTTCACGAGGTGCGGCGGCGGCGTATTCTTCGGTTGGTCACCAGAAACTCTCCGGTGACGGTGACGTCGGCACGAGGCGGTCTGGTAGGGTTCGAGTTCGACCTCGTGTCGGCGTTCGCAAAGGATTTGAACCTGCGCCTCGAGCTCGAGTTCCCTCCTCCGGGCACCGACCCGCTGGAATGGCTCGAAAGGGGTTATGGGGACATCGCGGCGTTACACGAGCCGGCCCCTTTCGGGGGCGCGGGCGGCGTTCTTGTCAGCGTGCCCTATCGCCACGTCGATCTTATTGCGGTGTGGCGGTCGAAGGCCCCTCCCGTTGAGTATGTCGAGGACCTCGCCGGCATGTCGATTGCTGCTTCGAGGGCCGTTGCGTCGTGGTGTCGTGAATTGCCGATCATGCCGGCCCCGGAATACGAAACCAGCCCGCCGGAGTTGGATGCTCTCGGCGCCTTGGTGGAGTTGGCGAAGGGGCAGGTTGATGTGGCTGTTGTCGATCAGGACACAGCTCGCCTCGAGTTGGCCCAGAGGATCGATCTCGAAGGAGGCCTGGTCGTGCTCCCAGGTGTGCCGCTCACCTGGGCGGTTGGTCCCGATGGTGGTTTGCTTGTCGAACGAGTCGATCGATTTCTTTCCCGGGCTCGCAAGAGTGGTCTGATCAAACAGTTGGAAAGAAAACACTTTGGAAACTGGAGGGCCTATGTTCCGCCGTACCTGCCGACAGTTTCGCCCGGCGCCCTCACACCGTACGACGAGATCTTGCGGTGGGCTGGCCGGGAGAATGGTATTGACTGGCGGCTCCTGGCTTCGTTGATGTATGAAGAGAGCCGGTTCGACCCGGATGCGGTCGGTCCGGGTGGGTCGGCCGGTCTCTTTCAGCTCATGCCGATGACATGGGCGGAGCTCGGGGTCGACGATCCCCACAACCCGGGCGAAGCGGTCGAGGCGGGGTCGCGATATCTCAAACGTCTGATGGGCTACTTCGAGGAGAGCGATCTTCCGGATGGGGTGGCGATGGCGATCGCCTCCTATAACGTTGGCCCCCGCCACGTCTTCGACGCGCGGCGGCTGGCGCGGAAAATGAACCTTGACCCGGAGGTCTGGGCGGGCAATGTCGAGACAGCCATGCTGATCCTCGATGATCCCGAGGTGGCGAGAGAGTACCCGGCCGGTGTCTGTCGGTGCCGCCGGGCGGTCGGTTATACGAGGCGGATTTTGAGGCGGTATGGGGCTTATCGTACCCAGGTCCCGCCGTCGTGATACCCCGAGGCGGAGACGAAATCAACGCAAAGGCGCAAAGACGCAAAGGCGCAAAGAATAAGAGATTTGATGACCCGCGAAGGGTGGTTCGGAAGGCGTTGCGGTGGATCGGTATTGGGGCTGCGTTTGCGGTCA
>CAZCEX010000504.1:0-3609 GCA_964497785.1 uncultured Thermoanaerobaculia bacterium
TGGTATGGGCCAAGAATACGCCGGAAAATGGGCCAAGCGACACCCGAAAGGCGCCGCCAATTCTATGCACTACACCCTCCTAGGCCGGCATCTCGCCCGGACTTCAGACGCGGACCTTGATCTTCGCAAGCGAGATGGCCAACCGCTCGAGCAGGAACTCCTCGACCTCGTCCGCGGTGGTGAGCCCGATCGCCTGGCGGGCAATTGTCGTCGCTTCCCGATATGAGAGCTGCCTCACCATGCTCCGAATCTGCGGCAACGCCTGCGGATTCATACTGAACCGCGTCAGACCGAGACCTACGAGAAGCGGGAGCATGAGGGGGTCGGATGCCATCTCACCGCACACAGCCACGTCGATACTCGCCTCCTGCCCGGATTGAATGACTTGCGCAATCAGCCGCAGCACTGCGGGGTTGGTTGGGCGATAGAGGTCCGCGACAAGTTCGTTCCCACGATCGACTGCGAGGGTGTATTGGATGAGGTCGTTGGTTCCGATCGACAGAAAATCGGCCTCCTTCGCCAACTCTTTCGCCATCACAGCTGCCGAAGGAACCTCGACCATCGCGCCGATGGGAACGCCGACCGGGACAGCCGTCCCCTCTGACCGCAGCGTCTCGGTCAGCCGTCGGACGAGCAGCCGGGCTACCCTGAACTCCTGCAGCCCACTGATGAGCGGGAACATGATCCTCAGCCGCCCAGTTGGAAACTCACTGGCCACGCGCAGAAGTGCACGCAGCTGGGTTTGAAAAAAACCGGGTTTTGAGAAGCACAGGCGGATTCCCCGGAGGCCGAGCACAGGGTTGGCTTCGTTGGATCCCACCACCTCACGAGCCAGTTTCTTGCCGCCGAGATCGAAGGTGCGAATCGTGACAGGCTTGCCCTTCATGGTCTCAACGAGGTGTCGATAGACGGCGCAGTGCTCTTCCTCCGTGGGCAGGAGGGGGCTGCGTTCCATGTAGAGGAACTCAGAGCGATACAGCCCGACGCCCTCAACATTCCAATGGTTCGCCTGCTCCATTTCCGCCTGCAAATCGATGTTGGCCAACAAGGTGATCGCTCGCCCGTCGCGGGTGATCGTCGGCAAGATTCGGATCTGCTGAAATTGCGCTTGCTGCTCGACGTACTCATTGCGGCGAGAGCGGTACTCGGCCTCTTCCGCGGGGTTTGGATCGAGGACGATCCTCCCCTCGAACGCGTCGAGAATGACTCGCGTCGCATGCACAGCCGCATCGCAGATGCCGTGGGCGCCGACGATGACCGGAATACCAAGCGACCTGGCGATGATGGTGGTATGTGAGGTGGAGCCACCCGTTTCGAGAACGAACCCGAGGATCTTGTCGAGAGGGAGCTTGACCGTCGTCGAAGGCGAAAGGTCGTCCGCGATCAGGACCACCTGGCTGTCGAGATCAAAAAGGTTGGTTGGGTTGTAACCGTGTAACTCCTTCAGGATCTGGCTGGAAACGTCGAGGATATCAGCCTTGCGATCGACGAGGTATGCGTCCGGGAGCGCTTCGAAGCGTACGACGAGACGATCGACGACCTGCTCCAGGGCCCACTCTGCGTTGCGGTGTTGGGTCCGGATGATTTTGCGAACGGGATCCAGCAGGGCCGAGTCCGAGGCAATGAGGTGATGAGCCTCAAAAATGGCGCCGTACTCCTCCCCCATTTCCCGAGCGGTTCTGTCCCGATTGTCGAGGATTCGAATGATGGTTGCGGCGACCGCCTCGTCGAATCTTTGGATTTCGTTTTCGCACTCCGAAGCGGGAAGCACGACCTCGACCACGGAAACCGGTCGGGTCTCGTGGACCACGAGGTCACCGATGGCGATACCGGGGCTCGCCCCCGCACCCTTGAAGGAGTTGGGGCTCATTCCCCTTCCCCAAAACGATCGGCGAACAGGGTGGCGATCATCTCCACTGCCTCCTCTTCGTCGGGGCCTTCGGCGCGAAGCATCAGCGGCGTCCCTTGGGTTGCCGCGAGCGTCAGTAGGCCGAGAATGGACTTGGCATTGACCTCTTCGCCTTCGATTCCGAGAAAGATCATCGAGTCGAATTCGCTGGCCGTGTGCACGACCTTTGCGGCGGCTCGGGCATGAAGACCGAGCTTGTTGATGATTCGGATTTCTCTTTGTTTCATTACTTAAGAACTCCCAGCAACCCGAGACTCGATCGTCTTGTTCCTCAGACTTCGAGCCTCGAACCGAGGACCCTGGCGGGGTCTCAGGTTGATAACGAACAGAACTCGGCGTGGCTTAGCGCCGAAGAAACTCGCTCGCCACGCGGATACTCTTCTGGCCGGAATCACGGAGTCGTATTGCGAACTCCTGCGGAGTGAGTTCCTCCTGGAGCCACAAGGATCCGATCTTCACGAGCATTGGGAGATTGACGCCGGTGACAACCTCGATCCTCCCTGCTTCCATGAGTGGCAACGCGATATTTGTAGCAGTGCCGCCAAACATATCCGTAAGGACGATGACTCCGTCTCCGGCATCCAGCTCTCGCAAGGCCTTCTTGAGGCGGCGTGTTGCCTCGTCCGAATCGATATCCCACGGGAGGGCAAGAGCCGAGGTTCCGTTGCCGAGCTGAGAGTCAATCTCCCGGGCAGCCGCGAGCAACTCGGTCGCGAGATCTCCGTGGGTCAACACAAGGACTGGGATCATCAATACCTCCACCTGTCCCTATCACGGTGGTGAACAGTCACCGTCGCCACATCATCGCGGAGGGCTGTGCCGAGGCGCTCGGCGACATACACCGATCGGTGCCGACCTCCGGTACAACCAACCGCCACGACAAGGCGTGTTTTGAGCTCACGTGCGTACTTTGGCACCAGGTAGCGGATGAGGTCCGTCATCCGCTCGATATCCTCCGGGACCTCCTCCTGGCCGCAGAACCACCGGATCACCGGTTCGTCGGTCCCAGACAGCTCACGGAGCTCTCGCTCGAAGTAGGGGTTTGGAAGAAACCTGACGTCGAATACGAGACTGGCGGTCGTCGGCACACCCTGCAGATACGAGAAGCTGATGATCTCGGCTTCCATCAAATCTGCGGGAGTGAAGACCCCCGCGATTTCGAGTATGTTTCGTCGGAGATCATGGGGTGAAAGCTCAGTAGTATCGACGACAAGATCAGCAAGCCTGCGTACTGCCTGAAGGCTTTCACGCTCCTCCGAAAGTGCCTCATCCAGGGAACGGTCGCGGAGAGGGTGCGGTCTCCGGGCGACAGAGAACCGCCGTTTGAGCGTGGTTTCATCCGCCTCAACGAAGATCAGCTGCAAGTTGGGATATCCATAGGCCAGACGGTGGTGGATCTCGGGGAAAAGCTCGGTGAGCCCCCGGGCTCGCACGTCGAGAACTACGGCGAGACGATCCGTGCTGGAAGAACCCCGGAAAAGGGGTTCGACGAGGTCCAGTGGAATATTATCCACACATTCATAACCAAGATCCTCGAGGGACCGGCTCAGCACTGTCTTACCTGATCCGGACAGTCCCGTGATTACGAAGGGCCCGCGGAAAATAGACGGCGTATCAGTCATCCGAGATTCCCGACTCAGCTCCCGGGGTTCCGAAAGCGATGTTGTCAATCGCCTCGAGAAAGACCCCTTCGTCGTCGA
>CAZCEX010000505.1:0-3607 GCA_964497785.1 uncultured Thermoanaerobaculia bacterium
CTCGAGGAGCTGCTCGGACGAGGCGCCGGGGGCATCACCTATCGGGCAGGCCGTCAAACCGGCCTCAAAGCTGATGTCGCCCAGACCGAGTCCGGCGATCTGCTGAAGGCGCTTGACCTGGTCTGGGAAGAAATGTGCCGGATCGGCATGAGATGGGCATTTGAACCTTACAAGATGCCGGGCAACAGCCAGATGATCACCGAGGAGGACGGCAAGCTCAAGATCCACCTCGTTTTCCGCAACTGCATGGTACGCAGTGCCCTTTTTCGCTACGGCCACCCGCAGCGGCTTTCCCTGTGCCTGATGAACCATGGCCTCTTTTGCGGATTATTCGAAAAGGTGTACGGGTCGAAGGCTGACCTCGATATCGTGCACGCGGGAGAGAACGCCTGTCTCAAGGTGCTGACCGTGCATTCGGCAGGAGGTGGGACATGAGCGGCAAAGCGCGACTCTCCGTCGAGTGGCTTTCGGGATGCTCGGGGTGTGAGCTCGGCATCGTCGACCTGCACGAAAAGCTCTTGCAGATCCTCGACGAGGTTGATCTTGTGCGCATGCCGATTCTCCTTGATACCAAGGAGTACGTCGAAGCCGACGTCGGTTTGATCACCGGGTCGATCAGAACCGACCACGACTGTCACGCGGCGCAGGAGATGCGCAAGGCCTGTAAGGCGATCATTGCCTTTGGGACCTGTTCGGTCTACGGCGGTCCCCACAGCGCGGCCTACGCTCACAGCACGGCCGAACTGCTCGATGGATCGTTCGTCAACAACCCTTCGACACAGACCACGTTGCTGCCGCAGCAGGTGCCGACGTTGCTCGAAGGCAATCTGCCGCTCGACCACGAGATCGAGGTCGATCTCTACATCCCGGGTTGTCCACCGCACGCGGCCTTCATCTTTGAGGGGCTGCTGTCGTTGCTGCGTGGCAGGGAACCCAAGATCGACCGTCACAACGTCTGCTTCGGCTGCGATCGCAAGATGACGAAAACAGACGTCAGCGGGCTTCGGCGGGCCCACGAAGGCGATTACGACCCCGAATTGTGCTTTCTGTCCCAGGGTTGTCTGTGCTTCGGGTCGGTGACTCTCGACCGCTGCATGGCGCCCTGTATGAAGGTTGGCGTGCCCTGCTTTTCGTGCGGCGGACCTTCCGAGACGATCATCCTCGAGCCGCAGAAGGATGTCAGGACGGAGGTTGCCATGCGCATGGCCCACCTGACTGAGATTCCTTACGCCGATATCGTGGCCGAGATCGAAAAGCAGGCCAAGACACACTTCGCCTACGCCATGGCGTCGCCGGTTTTCCAGCACAAGCCGACTTTTCTCTTGAAGAAATGGATACGCTCGGGAGCCGAGATTGGAGGGAGAGCATGAGCAGGACCATCACCATCGACCCGGTTACGCGCATCGAGGGTCATGCCCGGGTCGAGATCGATATCGACGACGCGAACAATGTGACCCGCTCGGTATTCAAGGTCATGGACTTCAGGGGGTTCGAGACCTTTCTCCGGGGTATGCAGGTGGAAATGATGCCGACGGTGACGTCGCGCATCTGCGGTACGTGACCACAGGCCCATCATCTGGCCTCGGCGAGGACAGTCGACAAGGTTTTTTCGATCACACCGCCCCGAGCGGCGACGCTCTTGCGTCAGGCGCTCAACTTTGCATCCATTCTGCACTCTCACGGCGTGCATTTCTTTGCGCTCGCCGCACCCGATCTGCTGCTTGGTCTGGACTCTGATCCGGCAGATCGCAACATCGTCGGCCTTCTCAAACATGTTCCTCAGGTCGCCAAGGACGCCTTGCGATTACGCTCGATCGGCCAGAAGATCACCGAGATCATCGGCGGTCGAGGCACACACCCGGTGGCGGTGGTCGCCGGCGGGCTTGCCGCGCCGCTCGATGAGGAGCGCCATCGTGCTCTCGTCGCCCTGGTGGAGGAAGCCTTGCCCCTCGGTCTGCAACTCGTCGAGGTGGCGCGTGAGGCGCTGGTAGAACGCAGGGAGATCATCTTGTCGTTGCCGCTGCCGACCGCATACATGGGCACGGTCAAGGGCGATCAGCTCGACCTGTATGACGGCGATCTTCGCTTGCGGACCTCTGACGGCGGGGATGTCGACTTCGCGGAAGACAAGTGGGCCGAGTATCTTTCCGAAGAGACGCTTGAGTCATCCTACGCGAAGATCGTGACCTGCAAAGACGGCAAGGGCGACAGAGTGCCCTACCGGGTGGGAGCGCTCGCGCGTCTGAACTGCGCCGATCGCATCGATACCCCGATGGCCAACGCCGAGCTGCAGCGATTCCGTGAGGCGGGTGGTTTTCCATGCCACCAGACCGTCATGTACCACTATGCCCGGCTCATCGAGCTCGTCTACTCGATCGAAAAGCTCGCTGAGATCGTCAAGGACGACGAGATCCGCTCGGACAACGTGCGCGTGCAACCGCAGGGGAGCCCGAAGAACGCTACTGCGCACATCGAGGCGCCCCGCGGGGTGCTGATTCACGACTACGGAGTCGATGCGAACGGCATCGTCACCAGCGCAAACCTGATCGTTGCGACGCAGCAGAACATCTCGTCAATCAACGCCACCATCGCTTTGTCCGCATCCAACTATCTCGACAAACCGGATGAGCTTCTGATGAACGGCATCGAGTTCGGAATCCGGTGTTACGACCCGTGCCTGTCGTGCGCGACCCATCGAATGGGCGACATGAAGATGGAGGTCGTGGTGCGCCAGAGGGGCGAGGTCGTGCGAAAGATGAGGAGGTAGATATGGCCACCGTATCGATCGTCGATCGCGGGTGCCGTGGCTGTACCCTGTGCGTCGACATCTGTCCCGTCGACGTTTTCGAGCAGGATCCGGGGACCGAGACCGCGCAGGTTGTGCGCCAAGAAGACTGTATCGGCTGTCTTTCGTGCTTTTACGCTTGCCCCTCGCAATGCGTCAAGGTCGAGGACGTCGAGGTGCTGCGTCCGTTCCACCGTATCGAGGACAACGTCGCATTCATCGAGAAGTTCCTGCAGGAAAAGACGGCCACCACAAGCCTATCACCGGCGGATTTCGAAGAGGCCAATGCGGACGTTGCAGCCCGCCTGATTGCTCTCGGCGAGGCAGTCGTCGAGACGATGGGTCGGGGCCACAAGGCGGTCGGGCGCCGTGCGGGCGCTGTAGCGGCGAGCCACATGCCCGAGATGTACGAAGAAAAGGGTCTTGACGACATCATTCGCGGTATGCAGCGCAAGTTCGAGGGGGCATTCGTCTTCGACTACGCCGTCGATGGTGGCACGGTTGATCTGACGTTCAAGCCCTGCGGTCTCTGTCAGGTCGTGGAAAACGCCGGCGAAACAGTTGGCGAAGCGACCCTGTGCGAGATCTTTCACGAGTACTGGGCTGGTCTGCTCACAGCCTACGTCGGCGAAACATACAAGTTCGAGGTGCCGAAGGCCGGACAGATATGCGAGATGAAGCTGTTCCCGGCCCGATGATCGCGGTATAACCTCCACGGAGGAACCGGTCATGGGCGCAGAGAAAATCGATCACATCGGCATCGCGGTGCAGTCACTCGACGAAGGACGTGCGTTTTACGAAGCTCTGGGTTTGACGGTGTCC
>CAZCEX010000506.1:0-3595 GCA_964497785.1 uncultured Thermoanaerobaculia bacterium
CGAAAAAGGCAATCTCACCGCCTGGTCGAATCACTGACCAGAGTCCTGGCGCGGTCGACGACAGCTCTCGTCGGCCGCGCTCGACCTTTTGAGTAGGGCATTGAAACAGCGGCGCCTTTCGGGTGTCGCTTGGCCCCTTTTTCGGCGTATTCTTGACCCATACCACTATGAACCTGCGGGTCCGCCGAGAAGGACATCGATGCGGCGCCGATGAAGAGAACAAACGGGCCAATCTGATCGACTGGGTCAGTCAGTCCGCAAACTACACACACCAGCCAAGAGGCTGCGGTCGGGAGCAGCTCACGAGGCAGCCTCGAGGGCGGCGTGACTGGCACTTCACTGAGACCCTGGTGATTGCTCCAGGTTATACTCAGAACAGCGGTCCGAAATGAATCGACGAGGAACCGGACCGGTGAGGATCCGAATTGAGTTTTCGAAACGGGAGGGGCGTCATGAGTGTGTCATGCCCACGGTCAATCGGCCTGTTTCTTATACTCGGTGCGGCATCGTCGGTAACGGCGACTGAAATCGGCGAGGGTGTCCACAAGGTTGGCAACAGCCCCGTAGAACTCCGGTCCTCCGCGTGTCGGTATGCAACCGAACTCAGTCGATTCGATTTCGACGCCTTGAACGCTTCGCACCAGGCTGACGGTCGTGACCTGGTCGACGTCGAGACCCGATGGGATGGCTATCAGGCTCGCTACAGCGCCGTCTGGTACCCTCTCGGGGGTACGATCTACACCCTCATCTACGCGACCCCCTCCGAATGGAATACCTTCATCACAAACATGGCGCTCAAGAACGGCCGCTACCTCGATTTTGAGGTCGGCTACTTCGGATCAACGGGCACCTTGAAACGGTACTCCGCGATCTTTTATGAGGACGAATTCGGGGACGACTACGACAATGCCCTGCACACCACCAACTCCGACGCACTATTCCAGGACCGACTGCAGCAGTACTTCCTGGAAGGCCGAGCCATCGTCGATTTCGAGTCCTACGTGGATCCCGGTGGTTCGGTGCAGTACGCGGGCCTGTGGGCCGGTGATCCACACCAGCCGCGCACGGCGTTTTACCATGGCCTCGAGAGCGCCGACGTCAGCGACCTCCTGCGGCCGCTCAACGGCCGAGTCATCGACTTCGAGCGCTACTGGAGCCCGACCCACGGCGAGCACCGCTACGCGCTCATTCTCGCCATGTTTCCCGGCGGCGATTGGGGACTCTACCGCAGCATCACATCCACCGAGCTCGACGGATGGCATAGCCTCATCGCCGATACCGACACACACCTCACCGACATCGAGGTCTGGGAGGACGGCGGCTCGGTTCACTATGGCGCTGTGTGGGGCGACTCCTACAAGACGCTGTACGAGGTTTCGGCTATTCCACCAGACACCCAGCCGCAGCCGCTGTCTAGCAATCTGACAACGCTGATCAACTCCTTCGAGGGTCCCGACGAAAGCCTCGGCAGCCTCGGCCTGTACGCAAAGAACGTCTTCAGCGGGCAGACCTTGGCGTGGCGCGAAAGTACACCGTTTTATCTCGCCAGTACGGCAAAAATAGCCGTTCACATCAAGCTCTGGCAGGAGGTTCAGGCCGGTCGCATTGATCTCAACACTTTCGCGCCGTATACCAACTGCGCGGACTGCCGCGACGACTGGTATGTCTCTGAGGACGATCCCCCGGGCTTTTCGAGCGCCGATTTCGGGTCCTGGTTCACGATCGACCACTTCGACAGGGCAATGATGCAGGTCAGCGACAACGCGGCCACCTCGATGCTCGTCGATCACCCAGTCCACGGTGTCTCGCACGACGTTACGGATCTCAACGAGTGGCTCTCGGGGCTTTCTGGAATCGGACAGGGCTTTTTCCCTGTGACCAGCATTCACGACGTCGATCGAACAATCCTCTGGCAAGGTCAAGTGGAGGACTATCCCACCGACACCTCGTATTTCCTCATTCCGGGTTGGGCATTCGAACCGTATTTCCGCTGGGGCACCGATACCTGGGGCGACCTCGAGGACTTTCTGGGCACGCCAGTCTTACCCAGATACCACTACAACAACGGGCATGAACGGTACTACAACATGGGACTCAACAGTGCCACCCCGAAGGCGTGTACACGGCTGATGGAGGGACTTGCCGCACACTGGTTTCTCGACGCCGCACACTCGGAGACCGCCCTCGAGGTCATGACCGAAGACACACATTTCTCCGATCCACTGCCAGGTTTCCAGGCGCCGATCGAGATCTTCGCCAAAGGTGGCGTCAAGGGCGGCGCCAGACACCCGGTGAGTGACGCCGGCGCCTACAGGCTCGGCCCGGACACCGTGGTTGTCGGCGTTTTCACCCAATTCAACAGCCGAACCGTTTCTGACATCCGTGAGAATTTCGTCGGGCCGATCGGCCGCGAGGCTCTCGAGTCGCTGGCGGCCGACCTGGAGACCTTCGCCAACAACTTCGGATTCGAACCCACCACCGTCTGGGCAGGTAGAGATTTCGAGGTCTTCGTGGCGGTCTTGAACCAGGGCGGAGGTGATACCCGCCCCTTCGACGTTGCCTTTTACGCGTCAACCAATCAGATCATTTCGCCCGGCGACAAACACATCGCGACGGTGAGAGTGAGCGGAGTGAACGGTAATTCTTACGGCATCGCCCACTTCGCCGGCGTCTTCCCGGATGCCGGGAGCGTGCCTTTGGGTCAGTACTTCGTCGGGTGGATCATCGACCCATCGATCGACCCGATTTGGGGAGAGGTGGGTGAACTCGACGAGAGCGAAGAGAGCAATCGAGGTTTCGACCCATCGGGCAAACTCACCGTGATCAGCCATGCGATCTTCAATGATGGTTTCGAAGGAGGCAATACCAGCTCATGGAGTGTGACCACGTTCTGACAATCTAGAAACCAGGAACACCGCAGTCACAGTGTAGACGATTATCAATGGGTGGCACCTTTTCCGGAGCGCGATGATGAGGCCGAAAGCCTCTTCCGTGAGGCTCTGCAGATCAGCCGACACTTGTCGCCGACTCCTGCTCTGACCGACGAGCACCACATCCGCAATCCTAGTTGTCACCGCGTGAACCAGGGGAATCGAGAGCGAGTTGTGCGTCAGCCCCTCACTTCTTCAACTGGAACTTGTAGTCCGTCCCGTGCTTTTTGTTGAAGTCCGCGTAGATTTCGTTCGCGAGTTCGTTGAACTCCTCCGGCCATCCTGCGAGCACCGAGTCGGGTGTCTGATAGCGATCACCACCAGATGCAACCCTTTTTTCAACGAGAGGGGGCACTGGATAGGCCTCGCGGTTTGGCACCGCCATCCGCGTGCGCACGCCCTCTTTCGTGACGTTCCACACCATGAAGTCCAGCGCGTAGTCCACCGGGCCGTCGTAGACCTGCTGGACGGCATCCATCACAATCGGGAGTGTGTCAGCGTCGTTCTGGAAGTGGTAGGCCACGTTGTGTTTTGCCTCCGTCATGGCCATGACCTTCCCGGCGAACGAGGCGTTGGCATGGATCGTCGTCACCGCGTTCAATGCCTCCTCTGTCCATTACCGCGCATTGGGGCAGCCGCACCTGACGCTTTTCGAGGCGGTCAGG
>CAZCEX010000507.1:0-3594 GCA_964497785.1 uncultured Thermoanaerobaculia bacterium
TTTCGGCTGTGATCTCCAGCCTGCGAGGGAGGCCGCCGATCGTGCGAGCAGCGTCGTCGCAGCCGCCCCGGTTTTCTTCCCGCGCGACGGCGCTGCTCGTGCGTCGCTGGGCATGCCCGGCGGTCAGCCGGGCATCACAGAAGGCCGGGGCTGGGAAACCCCTACCCGATCAAATACTTCAGCTCCTCGAGCCTCTGATTGACCTCCGCAAGAGAGAGCTTCTCGAAACGGGGCGGCAAGAAACGGGTGTCCGTGCACTCCTTGACCGCCAGGAGATCCATCGCTTCGAGGCGATCGACATGGGCTGATGGCCTGAAATCCTTGATCGCCTCGGCGACGATCTCGGCCATGGTGCGGGGCGGCTCGTCCTCGCTCTGTGTTTCATAGAGCCGCGTCGCGCGAACCAGAATGCCCTCCATCTCGTTGCCGCCAATGTTGTCGTCATCCGGCAGGGCGGGTAGGTCCTCGGGCTTGATGTCGAGCCCGACCTTTCGCGCCATGGCGTAAAAGAGGGCGTGCCGGCTCTCGGGGTCTCCGGGCGGAAAAAGTGGAATGTGCACGTCGAGCCGGCCTTGACGCTTGAGGTCGACCTCGAGCAGATCGGGTCTCGATGTGGCGAAGATCCAGATGATCTTGCCGCGGTTGTTGGTATCGCTCATCTCGCGCGCGAGCATGCCGTAGATGCGACCCGAGAGCCCCGAGTCGCTGCCGCCGGCGTCGCGTTTTCCGGTCGCCTGATCGGCCTCATCGACGAAGACCAGCACCTGACCGAGGGCGTGCAAGATGGTGAAGATACGCTCGAGATTGCCTTCGGTCGCACCCACCCACTTCTCGCGGAAGTTCTTGATCTCGACGACCGGAATACCGACCTCGCCAGCCCAGCACTCGACCAGATAAGTCTTGCCGGTGCCGATGCGGCCACACAGCAGGTACCCCATCGGGATGGCGCGCGAACGCCCCTTCTTGAGCAGGGCGGCGTCCTGACGCAGCCAGGCCTTCGCCTCCTGGTGGCCGGCGACGTCGTCGAGGGTGCGCTTGGATTCAATGAACTCGATGCGGCCGAAGGCCTCTTTCTCGATGAGCTCTTTTTTGACCTCGGTGAGGTAGGCCATGGTGATGGGCTCTCCGCCGGAGAGGGCCCTGAGCAGGAGAGAGCGCACATTGACCCGTGACAGGCCGACGAGCTTGGCGGCCAGGTTCTCGCGGCTGACCTCGCTGACCTCGTCGAAATCAGTGCGATCGGCGGTAGCGTGAAGCACGAAGGGAAGGATTTCGTCGGCGGTCGGCAGATCGATCTTGATCTTGGCGTTGTACGGGTTTTCGACCAGCAGGCGGTTGAGGTCCGAGAGATTCTCGGTAATCAGAGCCGTCGCCACGTAGGCCCCGGTCACCGCCGGGTCGGAGGCCCAGTCGAGCAGCTGAATCAGGTTCTGGGTGACATCGGCGGACAGGCGGATAGCCTCACCGCTCGGAGCCACGAAGTGCGCATAGTCGAGAACCACGGCCACGCTCAGAGGCGCCCGGACCAGGTCGCCGTTTTCGCCTTTCCGGGTCCTGTGCTGACTGCCGCGCAGGAAACGGTTGATGAGTTCGAGGGCGCGTTTTGGATCCCGCGGCAGCATGTTCGACATGTCCAGGGAATCGAGGGCATTGTCGGTCTCGGGCAACGACGCCCAGGAAGTACCTTGAAAGGTGTCGAAGGCCTTGAGGAAGCGGTGGAAGTGCGCCCCTCCGCGCCGCACCCTGATGCCGCGGCCGCGGTCGTAGTGGATGA
This sequence comes from uncultured Thermoanaerobaculia bacterium, assembly GCA_964497785.1. Taxonomy (GTDB): domain Bacteria; phylum Acidobacteriota; class Thermoanaerobaculia; order Thermoanaerobaculales; family Sulfomarinibacteraceae; genus CAZCEX01. The sequence continues at coordinate 1,775 of CAZCEX010000507.1, forward strand.
CGACGTCGAAGGGGGCGAACATGACCTCGGTGAGGAAACGACGCAGGGAGACGAAGCGCCCTTCGACGCCCTCTCCGGCATCGACGAGGTCGAAGACATTGCCGTGCAGTACGAACTGGCTCGCCGAGCCGGAACGAAACCGGGCGCGCATGTCTTCGGCCCATCCCGGCAGGGCGGTTGGGGTTTCTCTCACTGCGTCAGTCATGGCATCTCCCGCATCATTCCTGTCCCCGTCGCTCAGGCCGGGAGGGATTGAACAGCCGGGGTTTCTGGTCGCGGGCCCTGAAGGACCCGCCTACGAGGCTCAATGTTAATGGCTGTAGGCACGTCCTTCAGGGCGTGCCACCTGGACGTACTCACAAGCACCATAGATCGGTCAACCTGAACGAACGGGGTAGATGTGGCCCGTCCTCCTCACAAGCTCACTGCGCAACGGCCTGCTCCTCGGTCTCGTCGACCACATCCGGAGCCTCGGGCATTTCGGGCAGCTTCGCCAGCTCTCCGGCAATGGAGTGGCCGTCGAGCGAGTGCAAAAACTCGTTGTTTTCCTCCATCCACCGAGAGGTTTCCGACATCGTATTGGTGACTGCGTCGAGGTGCACGGACAACATCTCCGGCCTCCCCGTCACCGCGGACTCCTCCCGGATCAGCTCCACCTGCCGCTCGATGCGCCGCAGTTCGGCGTCGATGACCTCAAGATTCGAGGCCGCCCTACCGAGGTTTTCGAGTCGCTTCTTCTGGATCGCGATGGTCCCCGTCAGGGATCGCGACAGGGCGCTGTCTTCGCCCGCCGGCGTCAGTCTTTTTTCGAGTTCGGCGACCTCGTCTTGCAGCGCGACACGGTTGAGGCCTTTGAGATTGCCTTCGATGACCTCGCGCGATGTCAGCAGACGAAGGAAGATGGCGAGCAGCTGATTGAGGCTGCGGGCGCGCATGTCGCGGAAGTTGCCGAGACTGTCGTTCTCGAGAGTATCCGATATGCCGAGGGCGAGGCGGCACTGCTCGAGCAAGCGCCGATATCGATCCCGACTGCGAGCCGAAAGACGATCCACCGCGTGACCGATCTTCTCCGCCCAGCTCTGCTGAGCCGCGAGCAGGCGCTCACCTTCGATGAGATTCTGGAAGCGTGGACTGGTCGCCTTGAGGAAGAGGTAGGCCAGCTCGCTTGCAGCACCCAGAAACCAGAAGCCCGGGTTCCACAGACCGAGCACGGCAAATCCGGCGAGGCCCATCTTGTTGAGGGGCAGACGCCCAAGAAGGGGAATCTTCGCAGTACGGTCAAACGCCTCCTTGGCGTAGTTGTGAAAGCTGAGCGTTTCGGGTGCCATAACGATCAGCCTTCGCCAGAGTCGATCTCGGTAAAGGCCCGTCCGACTTCGCGCACGACCTCCTTGAAGATCGAGCGTTCCTGGATTTCCATCGGGTTGCCATCCCTTGCGGGGGGCAGGGTATCGTCGAAGACAACGCCGATGCGGCCCGGCGCCCTGGTCATGATCCAGACACGATCACCAAGATAGACCGCTTCGGAGAGCGAGTGGGTGACGATGAATACCGTCGCTTCGACGTCGTGCCACAGCTCGGTGATGAGCTTTTGCATCTCGTAGCGCGTCGGTTCGTCCAGGGCCGAGAAGGGCTCGTCCATGAGAATGATCTCGGGCCGCAGGACGAGGGTGCGGGCGATGGCCACCCGCTGCTGTTGGCCGCCCGACAACTGGTGGGGATATTTGCCTTCGTGCCCCCCGAGACCGACACGGTTGATCCATTGCATCGCCATGTCGTCCATCTCGGAACGGGTCAGACCGAGCTCGTTGCGGGCGAGT
>CAZCEX010000508.1:0-3591 GCA_964497785.1 uncultured Thermoanaerobaculia bacterium
CCTGGAGATTTCTTCGCGCCGATGCTACCCGAATACGACACCGTAGACCGATCGCGTCAACAGGAGCATCAGCGACGAAAAAATCTTTACGAACCCTTGACCGGAAACCGCGCCGCGATGTACTCGGACAATGCCGTTATCGTCAGCGACGGGTTGACGCCGAGGTTGGCGCCAATGAGAGAACCATCCATCACATACAACCCCGGACACCCGAAGACCTCGCCTTTCGAGTCGACGACCCCGGTCTTGGGACCAGGAGCGATCGCACACCCCCCGAGAATATGGGCCGTGGTCGAGGTGTCGAGAAAGACCTCGTTGAGGCTACTCTGGGCTATGGCGTCGAGATCTGCCGCAAGCTCCAGCGCGACCTCGTTGGCAACCGGGATGTACGACGGAATCCCCGGCTGAGAGGGATCGGGCTGCGACGTCAGCGCCTTCGAGAACGGCCACAAGGCTTGCCGTCTCCTGACCAGGCGGGTGTGGTTGTCGACCGTCTGCATCACCAGCAACACCGTCGATCTCTCGGCTTTCCCGATCGGCCAGGTGGAACGTAGGAATAGCAGTGGATGCCGAAAAACCTGCGCTACCCACCGCAGCGCCCTCGGCATCTTGCCGCCGCCTTCGGTCAGCATCGTGCCGAGCAGGAGCATGGGGTCGGACCCTGGGGGAAACCGAACAGGTTCCATATGGGTCACATCATCCATCTCGACCTTCGAGGTGATGGCGACCCCCTCCCAAAGATCGGTTCGTGATCGCGACGTGATGCCGAGCATGACCTCGGAGTTCGTGCGCACGACGTTTCCCAACTGTTCGGAGACGTTCGGCAGGAGGCCTTTTTCCCGGCACCGCATCATCAGAGAAACGGTTCCGAGCACGCCGGCCGACAGGACCACTCTGGCGGCCGTGAGTGAGCCCCGCTTGCCGAACAGCCGGCTGGTCGACTTTTTCCAGGAGACCTTGTAGCCGCCCTCCGGCAAGGGTTCGAGCACGTCGACGCAGGTCTCCGGGATGATCTTGACCCCGAGCTTTTCGGCGAGGTAGAGGTAGTTTTGATCGAGGGTGTTCTTGGCCCCTTTGCGACACCCCACCATGCACGCTCCGCAGAAAGTGCAGCCCGTGCGGGGGGGACCTTGACCTGCGAAGTAGGGGTCAGGCACCTCGACATCGGGCTCTCCGAAGAAGACACCGACATTCGTCGGCTGAAAGGTGTCGTCCCGCCCGCGGCGTTTCGCTGCGGCCTTCAAAGCATCGTCAGCCGGGCCCAAACGAGGATTGGTGGTCGTGCCGAGCATTCGCCGAGCCGTTGCGAAGTACTCCGGCATCACCGTCTTCCAGTCCTCGAGGTCCTTCCACTGCGGGTCGTCCCACACCGAGTCGGGCGGCGCGAAGTGGGTGTTCGCGTACAGCAAGCTCCCACCGCCGACCCCAACGCCATGGAGGATCAGAACCTCGCGCAGGAGGTGCATGCTCCACGCCCCGTAACAGGAGACCCAAGGGAACCAGAACGAACGGCGGATGTTCCAATGGGTTCTGGGGTAGGAGTCGGCATTCCACCGTTTGCCTTTCTCCAGTACGGCAACCTTGTGGCCCTTTTCTGCAAGCCGCAGTGCGGCTACGGACCCCCCAAACCCCGAGCCGACCACAATAACGTCAAAGTCAAAACCCTGCTTGCAATTGGAAGAACCGTTTTCCATGCCTTGAGTCTAATCGAAATGCCGTACTGCGGCAAATCGACGATCCTGGGAAGGTTCCGCTCGCTCAGGATATACTGTGCACCATGAAGGGACCTCGGCTGGCCGTTGCAATTCTGTATCTCGTGACGGCCACGACTGTGTCCTACGCACAGGGTCTGAGCGACCCTGCACTGACCTCCCCGAACGGGGACCCGGTCGCCTGGTCGGCGTGGCTCGGGGAACATGGGTCAGCTGTGGTTTTGCTGTGGGGCTCCTGGACGCCAGGCAGCGAACCGGTTCTCGTCGATGCACCGAAAATTCAGTCCGTGGCGGCCGACCGGGGCCTCGATTTTGTCGTGGTGGCCCTTCAGGAGCGTTATGAGGTGAGCCGCGCAGCTCTCGGCAGCCATAAACTACCGTGGCTTCACGACCGGCACGGCGCGCTGCTCAAGGTTTTGAGGGTCTACGATATCCCGGCGATGGTCATCGTATCCCAGGATGGAGCCGTACTTGGCACGATCGAAGCGTCCTCACAGGCTCTGAAACACTGGAAGCGGCCGTGAAGCCATCTCTGATCTTTGTCCTGTTGACGCTGGGACTCGGACTCGTGCTCTCCTTCGCCTGCACGGACGGAAAAGAACCACCAGGACCTGCGGCGGCAGAGAGAATCCTGGTTGCACCTCTGCAAGCCTTTCACCCCCCAACGACGGCAACCGTCGGACCGGGGGATACGATTGAAAGCGTGTGTCGCAGACTAGCCGGCGACGACTGGCCGCAGTGGCGAGATGCCCTGATCAGCGAGATCGACCCGAAGTCTCTGCTACCCGGCACCGAGTTTTCAGGCCACATCAGCCCGGGAGGACAGCTCGAGGATCTCGAAGCCAACCTCGACATCAGAATACGACTGGTTTTTCACAGATCGGGCGAGCAGGTTCTGCACGAGCGGATCGAGCGCCCGGTCGTTTCCGAAGTTGTTCGCTACGAGGGGGTGGTGACGTCGTCGCTTTTCGGCGCCATTACCAAGGCGGGCGCCGAACCCGAGCTCGCGGTCCGTATGGCCTCGATTTTTCAGTGGGACGTCGACTTCCTCAGAGATCTCAGACAGGGTGATACTTTCGTTGCTCTGGTGGACCTTCGCACCGTCGAAGGTGAGTTCTACAGGTACGGCACCCTTTATGTTGCGCAGTTCATCAACGACGGGCGAGACCTGAACGCCCTCGCCTACTCAGGCCCCGATCACCGGATTGGATACTACGACCTCGACGGCAAACCTTTGAGAAAACAGTTCCTGCGATCGCCACTCAAGTTCAGCCGCATCACCTCCCGATTCAACCTGCGACGTTTCCACCCGGTATTGAAGCGCACAATCCCCCATTACGGGATCGACTACGGTGCACCGGTCGGCACACCCGTCTTGGCGACCTCGGACGGTGTGGTCACCTTGGCGGGACGGAACGGCGGCGCGGGCAAGATGGTCCGCCTCCGACACCCCAACGGGTACGAGACGAACTACCTCCACCTGAGTGGCTACGGCAAAGGAGTCAGGGGCGGCGCCCGGGTTTCACAAGGTCAGGTCGTCGGATACGTCGGCAATACCGGGTTGTCCACCGGACCCCACCTCGATTACCGGGTCAAGAAAAACGGTTCGTGGATCAACCCGCTGACGATCTCTTCGCCGCCCTCTGCGCCACTCCCGGATGAGCTTCTCAAGCGGTACCTGGCCCACGCCCTCGCCCTGATGCAGGTCCTCAACGGCGGCGTTACACCCGTCGGAGCACGCTGCTAGCTCGTTCCCGTCCAGACTTTCCAGCCCGTTCCCGTCCGGAGTTTCTGGAAGGGAACTAGCCCGCATCAAGGGTATCTCCACAAATCAGGGCGACACCAACCGCAGCGGCATGTTGTTGAACCGCGAAGACGC
>CAZCEX010000509.1:0-3590 GCA_964497785.1 uncultured Thermoanaerobaculia bacterium
AGCGCGACTGGCTCAGATATCGATGTGGTCGCGGGCGCTGAAGCACCCGCCTACACTATAAGAATCAGCCGGATAGGTGTAGGCGCGTCCTTCAGGGCGCTCATAAACTGCCAATCACAGAGGCAACCTGATCGAAGGGGATAGGTGTGTTGCAAAATATTGCCTTTTCTTTGCGTCCTTCGCGCCTTTGCGGTTCAAAATCACGTCGCTGCGGTGAGCATCGACCTGCTTTGTGGGGATACTCTTGGCCAGCTCTACCGCTGCGGTGATCGGGCCGCCCACCTGCGGATCTCTTGCTCGGCGCGGATGGCCTGCTGCTGGCGGCGCTCGCGACGCGACCGGATGGCCCGAAGGTCCTGTGGGCACACGATGAGACCCCATGTGATGTTTGACGGTTGGAAACCCTCCGCCGCCCTTTGTGTCAGGTGGCGGACCAATCCCCCCATCGCCGTTTCTTCGGGAGGTGTCGGAAGTTCATGACCACCTAAGGCTGCCGCCAGGGTGCGGGCTGCGAGCAATCCCGTGGCCGCTGATTCGACGTAGCCTTCCACTCCCGTCAGTTGGCCGGCCAGCAAGAGATGCGGGTGGGAGATAACCCTGAGATGACGGTCGAGGTGGGCTGGCGCACGAATGAAGGTATTGCGGTGGATCATTCCGTAACGCACGAACCGGGCCTGTTCGAGGCCCGGGAGGAGACGAAAAACCCGGCGTTGCTCGTTCTGCCTGAGTTTGGTCTGGAATCCGACCAGATTCCAGTGTTCGGCGGCAAGATCATCCTGGCGAAGTTGGAGAACTGCCCACGGCCGACGGCCCGTTTTGGGGTCGGTCAAGCCGACCGGTTTCATGGGACCGTAGCGAAGCGTTTCCCGCCCTCTTTCGGCCATCACCTCGATAGGAAGGCAGCCTTCGAAGTAGGGGGTGTCCTCTTCGAAGTCCCGAAAGGGGACCTTTTTAGCCGCCAGCAGCGTGTCGATGAACCGCTCGTAGGCCTGTTGGTCGAGAGCCGCGTTGAGGTAATCCGCGCCTCCCCCTTTTTGGTACCGGGATTCGCGGAAAAGCACGTCGAGATCGAGAGAGTCTGCCGCCACGACCGGAGCGATGGCGTCAAAAAAGGCCAATGAGCCCTCTCCAAGGACCTCCTCCAGTGCACGGTGGAGGTCGGGTGACGTCAGGGGTCCGGTGGCAATGATCGTTGCACGATTGTCAATCTCGACGACCTCTCGACGATGCAGGCTGATCCGTGGGTGATTACTGATCGTATGGGTCACCGTTTCTGAGAAGAGCTCCCGATCAACGGCCAAGGCGCCTCCCGCTGGAACAGCCGCCGCCCGGGCGGTCTTGATCACCAACGAGTCGAGTGCTGCCATCTCCCGTTTAAGCAGACCAACAGCGTTGGTTGGGGCGTCACCGCGCAGTGAGTTGGAGCACACCAACTCCGCGAGGTTTCCTGTGCTATGAACTGGCGTCGTGCGCTCCGGACGCATCTCCACGAGATCGACTGCAATACCCGCCTCGGCGAGCTGCCACGCTGCTTCACAGCCGGCCAACCCACCGCCAATCACCAGCGGGCGCTCCCCCCTTAGATCCCGATTCTTTGCCATTACACTACCTTTCGGGGGGCGTTCGGCACCTGAGCTCTGAGGCGGCGGTATGTTCCATCCGAAGCGCGCTCAAGGCGTAATTCGACCTCCATCTCGAGAACGAGGGCGACGACAACAGCAACTGGTTGCCCGAGGCGCTGCGCCAGTTCGTCGATCGACACCGACTCCGCGGAGCCAAGCACCCCGGTCAATGGGTCGTCTTCTTCGGTGTCGATCCCTGTTTCTAAATCAAGCGTCTCGAGCACGTCAACCGGCGTCGTCACCGGGGCCGCGCCGGCGCGGATCAGTCCGTTGGGGCCGACTGAAACCTCCGAGAAGATACTCCCGGGTACGGCCATGACATCACGGTTTTCATCGATTGCATGCCGCGCGGTATTGAGGGCGCCGGATCGCGCGGCCGCTTCCACCACAACCACCACGTCGCTCAGTCCAGCAATGATCCGATTTCTCTCTAGGAAATGGTGCCGCCGGCCCGGTGTTCCGGGCGGGTACTCCGTAATCAAAGCCCCACGCTCTGCAATGGCTTCGGCCAACTTCTTATTCTCCGTAGGGTACAGCCGATCGGGCCCCGTGGCCCACACCGCCCAGGTGCTCCCGCGCGCGGCGAGGGCGCCCGTGTGGGCGGCGGTGTCGATCCCACGAGCCATTCCAGAAATCACTGTTCCACCCGCCGCGGCTACCGCTTCCGCCACGCTTCGGGCAGCCTGAAGACCGTAGGTTGTCGCACGCCGGGACCCGACGATCGCCGCGGTTGGCCCTCCCTTCAGGCTACCCCGAACGAACAATCCGAGTGGTGGATCCGCGGTGTTTGAGAGCGTCGCAGGATACTCGGTATCCTCTGGAGTCAACCAACGCCATCCCGCTGCAGCTATTCGCCTCAAGAGGGATGGAACGGATGAGTGCACGACCTCCTTGGCCTCCCGGACCACAGCCGGGGGCAGCGTTGCATGTTTCTGCTCGGCGTCCTGGTCGCAGCTCTTTCCGGCGACGATCCGCCTCGTTCGATGCCCTCCGGCTACCAAAAGCAACGCAAGACGAAAGGCAATTGGGTCGATTTCTTTCTGTTCGAAGACAAAAAATGGCCTGCTGGCGTGATTCACGAGACAATCCTACCGGTTCTTTGGGCCAACCTACCATCGCCTCGGGTTATACTGATTTCATGAGACTCCGCATCCTGGGAAGCTTCGGCGGCGACAGTCCCGATTGTCGCATGACGTCTTTCCTTCTCGACGGCACCGTCGCCATCGACGCTGGTGCTATCACGCGCGCCCTCTCGATCGAGGAGCAGTGCCGGATTCGGCACATCGTGCTCACCCATTCGCACATGGATCACACCGCCACGATCCCCTTTCTCATTGAGAATATTTTTGGTACAAACGACGAAGCCGTCACAATCTATTCGACGCGACGTGTACTGGCCAACGTTCGCCGTCATCTGTTCAACAACGACACCTGGCCCGATTTCAGCCGCATACCGAACCATCTCTGTCCGTCGGTCCGCTTCGTTGAGTTCGAAGCTGGGGAAAAGTTCACCATCACCGGCCTTCCCGGCGGGGATCTCGGCGTTGTCCCGATTTCGGTTAATCATGTGGTCCCAACTGTTGGTTTGATCCTCGTTCAGGGTGACAGCTCTGTGGCCTTCACTTCGGATACCGGGCCGACAACCGAGATCTGGGACACCATCAACTCCCTCGACACGGTCGATGCGGTCATCACCGAGTGTTCCTTCCCGAATCGGCTGCAGAACGTGGCGGACGTCAGCTTGCACCTGACCCCCGCGACTCTCACGTCCGAGCTCGAGAAGCTCGATGGCGCTCAACGTGTCTTGCTGTACCACTTCAAACCGCCGTATGTTGAAGAACTCCGTCAAGAGATCCCGACCTCCGTCGGTGAGCACTCTCTCGAGGAGCTTGTGCAGGATCGGGTGTACGAGTTCTAGGAGGGTGTACCGAATAGATGGTGGATGGATTTCGGAGCGTCGTTTGAGGC
>CAZCEX010000510.1:0-3581 GCA_964497785.1 uncultured Thermoanaerobaculia bacterium
AACCAAGGTTCGGACCTTCCTGTCTGCGTTGGGTGAGGAGGAGTTTGTCGATCACGAAAGCGAGCTCGACATGGCGACGGCGCTGTCGGGCACCGGGCCGGCTTATGCCTTCTTGTTCATGGAGGCCATGATCGACGCCGGGGTGCACCTCGGGTTTTCCCGACGTCTTGCCAGCCGGCTGGTTTTCGAGACGATGCGTGGCTCGGTGGCGTTTGCGGCTCAGTCCCCGGACCACCTTGCGAAGCTGCGGAACCAGGTCACGTCCCCCGGCGGCACAACCGCCGAGGCGTGCTATCACCTGGAGAAAGGCCGCATTCGAACCGTCCTGTCGGATGGTGTGTGGGCTGCATACCGACGCTGTGAGCAGCTCGGCCGGCGGGAGTCGTCCGAAGAGGCCCGAATCTCGCCCAAGTAGTCCCGGCAAAGCGTATCCACACAAATCAGGTCGATGCTCACTGCAACGGAGTGAACACATATTTAACGCAAAGGCGCAAAGGCGCAAAGGCGCAGAGAATTAGGACAAGGTAGAGACGAGGTTGGCCTCCAAGGCCGGTTCACCACGCGATGGATACGGTTCTCGATGGGTGTTAGAAGGTCGAAGTGATCACCAGCGCGGATCTAAGGTCCATGAATTCCGCCCTTTGATTCTCTCTGCGCCTTTGCGCCTTTGCGTTTCACTTGTCCTATATTGCCACTCGCTTGCCACCCACGATCAGTTTGACTGAATGGTTTCGGTTAGTCAGCCGTCAACCTGACGCCGCCAGAAGAGGTGTTGACGTCGATGCGGACAGCGTTCGGGCCTCCATCGAACTCGAGGTGGTTTCGGCGTTCGTTGCTTTTGCCTTCAAAATCCGATCGAATGCCTCCCGAAGACGTTTGAACTGTTCCTCTGAGCTCGGTGCCGGAGGGCAATGTCAGACGCACACTGCCCGAAGAGGTGCCGACTTCGACGGTTGTCGCAGGCTCTATCGCTGCCCATGTGAGCTCCACCGAACCCGACGAGGTGTCGATGTCTGCGGGACCAAGGAGATCAAAAAGGTGAACCGACCCTGAAGATGCATCGACGCTGGCTTTTTTGGCGCCGCCTTCGAGTCGCACAGACCCGGAAGAGCAGTCGACGGAAAAGGACTCGAGCGGCCGAAGCGCCCGAAAATGAGTGCTTCCGGAGGAGTTGTCGATCGACAGAGCGGCGACCGCAGCCTCGCCCTTGACGCTGCCTGAGGAGTTGTCCACGGTGGCGGTGGCATCTCCGAAATCCCCTTCGAGAGAGACCGAACCGGATGAGCTGTCGACCACCAGGTCAACGCCCGGCGGCACCTCGAGTCGAATCGTGCCCCTTTTCTTGGCCGAACCCCAGCCCCAGCTCGAGTCTTTGCCGGTCGAGCTGATGACCAGGCGGTCACCGGAGACCTTGAAACGAGGCTCATACTCAGCGATCAGCTTCGCCACCTTGCTTTCGGAGCCTGAGAATTCGAGATCGACCGTGACATCGATGGTGGTCCCTGGCCGGGCGGAAATCTCCACGCGATGGAAAGACGCATCGACGGTCACCCTGTCCGTCGCCGGGAAGGACCGCTCGGTGGTGGAGGTCTCTGTTGCCGCCAAGAGCGTCATTGGCAACGTCAATACCAGTATGAACAGCGCCGACAGTACGAAACGAAACTTCATGTCTCCTCCTTCAGGGGTATGCCCCTGCTAAGAAAGACGCAGAAAACTGAAAAGAGTTCTCACCCGTTTGGCCAAGGTCGATCAGTCAACCGAAGAAGGAGATCAGAGAATGATCTCTCTTCGCAGACTACCCCTCCGGGTACATCTCGAAGTCGGCTTTGTCCTCGAGCTCGTCACCGCTATTCATGATCTCGACCACCTTCGAGAATGCTTCGGCTGCCTTTCCCTCGGACTCCTCGGCAGCCTTGGATTCGATTTCGATTGCCTCGTCGGTTGCTCCGGTCACATACAGGAGCTGGGCAAGCGTATCGGCGACCCCAGGCCCCGAGTCCTCGGCGAAGGCCTGGCGAGCCATCGATACAGCGCTGTCCAGAGCGGTCCTGCTCAGAAACAGATTCCAGGCGGCGGCGTTCAGCTGCCCCGAGCTGCAGTCGGCCCCGGTCTTTTCATACCAGGTGGAGTAGAGCTCGCCTGCGATGCCGTAGTGTCCGTTTCGATAGGCAAAGGAGGCGGTGTCAAAAAGGTCCTCCTGCGGAATGCCCGCGTGCCCGAGCTTGGCGAGAATGGCTCCGGCGTCATCGGCGCGGGCCGAACGCAACAGGGATGCTTGTGTCTCGGTGTCCTCGTTGGTGATGTCGCTCTCCATCAGTTCCAGGAGCTGCGGCGTACTGCGCGAGCCTTCGAGCTCGAGCTCATCTTGCCACTCGTTGCGGTACTGACGCCCGGCGCGCGAGTAGAGCATCGAGTGCTCGGTGGCCATGGCGCGAAGCTGCAGGCGGTCGGCGATGGCAGCATCGAGGTCCGAACTGGCGAGAGCATAGGCATCGATGCGGTCGTACGCGGCCGAGACGCCATACCGGCCGATGAGACCGAGGACCGCGCGTTCCAGAATCTCCGTATTGCCAGGGTCCTTGTCGAGTTTCTGCAAGGCGGCGGCAAATGTGTCTCCTGACTCGATCCGTGCAATCTCCGTAAGGAGTTCTGAAGGCGTCATAAAACCCATCAGTCGGTCCAGCTCCGCGCCGTCGGTGTTCAGGAAGAGCATGGTCGGGTATCCGGGAACCTTGAACTGCTCTCTCAGGGCCTCGGCCTCTTCACTCTTGGAGGGGGCGAGCTTGACCGATACCAAACTCGCCAGCTTTGCTGCGACTGCCTCGTCGGGAAACGTTTCGGCATCCAGCCGATGACACGGTCCTCACGTGTCCGAGTAGAACTCCACGAATACCAACTCTCCACGGGCCGTAGCTTCGTTCAGAGCGGCATCGTAGGTACCGTCGAACCACGGGCCGACGTCGGTCTTCTGGCAGGCACTGACCGCAACCAGTGCGATTACCGCAACGAATACGGACATTTTTTTCATTGGGGGCCTCCTCGACAGGGGTATTCACCGGCGGAAACCGGAAGGTGAACCGGGCGCGCTGCGAGCGCCAGTCTTACACATCTGGGCGCATTTGAGCCAGTGTTGTTATGATTATGGGATGAATAGTGAAGAGTACCTACGTTTACCGTTCAACAAACCCCGTCTTGACGTGGAGACGATGACGCAACGTGGACAGGCGTTTGTTGCGGAAATGAAGCAGCGCCGGTCGGTGCGAGAGTTCTCGCCGGACCCGGTGCCGCGTTTTTTGATTGAGTGTGCCATCGAAACGGCGCACTCGGCGCCATCAGGGGCAAACAGGCAACCGTGGGCCTTCGTCGCGGTTTCGGACCCGGCCGTCAAGGCTGAGATCAGGGTGGCTGCAGAGGCCGAAGAGAAGGAGTTCTGGGAGGGAGGGCGAGTTCCGCAAGAGTGGCTGGAGGTGCTGGCGCCACTGGGTCTCGACTGGCACAAGCCGTTTCTCGAGGTGGCGCCGTGGCTGGTCGTGGTTTTCAAAGAAGTCCACGGAGTGAAGTCGGACGGTTCGAAAGCAACA
>CAZCEX010000511.1:0-3580 GCA_964497785.1 uncultured Thermoanaerobaculia bacterium
GAGGAAGATGATGCCGAGGTGGACGGGGTCGATGCCGTAGCCCAGCGCGATCGGCAGAATCAGCGGCACGACGATGACGAGCGCGGAGAAGATGTCGAGCATCATGCCGAGGATGAGGAGGAAAATGTTGAGCAGGATCAAGAAGGTCAGCTTCGACGTGATGTGGGCGGTGACGAAGGCGAAGAGCTGCTCCGGTACTTGGGCGTCGATGAGGTAGTTGGTCGATGCGAGCGAGGCGCCGAGGATGATCAGGATGCCGCCAACCATGACCATCGACTCGCGCATGATGGCGGGGACCTTGCGGATCGCGATTTCGCGGTGAATGCCGACCTCGACCACAAGGACGTAGACGACGGTCACCGCCGCCGCTTCTGAAACGGCGAAGAAGCCGCTATAGACGCCGCCGAGCACGATGAACGGCAGGGGCAGCTCCCAGATCGCCTCGAGCAGGGCGGCGCCGGCCTTGCGCAAATCGAACTGCTCACCCTTGCTTCTTACCGCTGATCGGGCGCCCTCCCTGAAGCTCATGAGTGACAGCAAAAGAATCATCAGAGTGCCCGGCAGGATGCCGGCGATGAAGAGCCGATCGATGCTCGTCTGGGCGACGATGCCGTAGAGGATCAGGGGCACCGAAGGTGGGAACAGCAGCCCGAGGCTTCCCGAGGTCGTGATCAGGCCGAGGTTGAAGTTCTCGCGGTAGCCGGCATCGCGCAGGGCGGGGTAGAGCAGGGCGCCGAGAGCGACGATGGTGACGCCCGAGGCGCCAGTGAATGCGGTGAACAGCGCGCAGGTCACCAGGGCGACGACGGCAAGGCCCCCGGGCATCCACCCGAAGACCGCGTCGGTCACCCGCACCAGACGTCGAGGAGCGCCGCTTTCTCCTACCAGGTAGCCGGCAAATGTAAAGAGGGGGATGGCAAGGAGAACCGGCGTGTCGGCGATGCGGTAGACCTCCATCGCAACGACCATCGGGTCGATGTCCGAACGCATGAAGCCGCCGAAGGCGCTGGCGAGGATGATGCCGAAGAGGGGTGCGCCGAGGAGGGCGAGCAGCAGCAGGAGCGGCCCGAGGAGTATCACTGGTCACCGCCTTGCCCAAGAGCTTGACGGAGGTGGAGGACTGCGTAGAGCGCATAGCGGATGGCAATGACGCCGGCAGCCAGGGGCAGCACGAGCTCGCATACCCATATGGGCACCGAACCGAAGGCGATCATGCCGTCCGCGCGATCGACCAGAACCAGGCGCACGGCGTGCCAGCACAAGAATGCAGCGACGGCCGCGGTGAAGGTGTCGGTGATCACCCGCAGCCGGGGTTTCCAATGTTTGGGCAGGAAACGGGATAGGACGTCGACCGAGATCTGGCGGTCGTCGCGGGTGGCGGCCATGGCGCCCAACATGCCAACCCACAAGACAGATACCCGCAGCATCGGGTCGCCCCACAGGATCGCCGTGCCGAATACATTGCGAAGCACGATCTGTACCGCCGCGAGGATGATCATCATCCCGAGCACGCCGACGAGAATCGAATCTTCGACAGCGTGCAGGAATCCGAGGAAACGGTTCCCCTGGCTAATCTTTCGCCTCTCGGAAGCTGGCGAGGTAGCCTCTTACCTCGGCCAGTAGCTCGGTCGGGATTGCGCCGGTTTCGTCGAGCTTTGCGGTGGCATCTGCGGCGACCTGGCGCCATTTCTCGTGCTCTTCGGGACTGATCGTCACGAACTCGATGCCCTGCTTCGCCAGAGCGTGGCGAGCCTGCTCGTTGTCCGTGCGGGTCCTTTGGTCGAGGGTCAGTGTGACTGAACCCATGACCTCTCTGACGACCTTCTGATCGGCCTCGGCGAGCTTTGAAAAGGCCTTCTCACTGACGACGATCAATCCGTAGGAGTAAAGAATAGGCATGTCGGTGAGGTACTTTGTCCGTGTGAACCACTGCAGGGCCACCGCGCCGACGGGGGGGCCGGCCACGGTGTCGACGAGGCCGGTCTGAAGTCCGGTCAAAACGTCTGAGACGGGCAGCGGCACGGCGGATAAGCCGGCGGCCTGGAGAATCGCCTCGGCAACGTTGTCACCTTCTGGAATCCACGCTTTCCGACCTTTGAGGCTGGCGATCCCCGTTGTCGGTTTGTTCGACATGATGTAGGCGAAACCGCCTTCTATGAGGCCGAAAGAAACGTACCCCTTGTCCGCGAGGTCGTTGATGAGCCGGCCATCGACCTTTGCCCGAACGTCATCAACCTCGTCGTAGGATCTGAAGACGAGCGGTAAGCCGTAAACCTGGATTCCGGGGGTGACCGAGGCCAGCGAGGACGCTACGATCATGCCGCCATGGAGCTGGCCGATGCGCATCTTGCGTAGCACGGCCTGGTCGTTGCCCATCGTTCCGCCCGGGTAGCAGCGTATCTTGACGCGACCTTCCGTCTTTTCTTCGATCTCGGCCGCGCCCTTCTTGACCTCGTTCATCCAGAACGAGCCGTCGGGGGCGACGGTGGCGATCTTGAGCTGGGCTGCCTGGCCGATCGACGGCAGGATCATCGCGGCCAGAGCCAGACTCAAGACAAGGGTTTGGTTTTTTGAAAGCATCATCATTCTCCAAAGTAGCCCTCAGAGTCGTCGAGGAGAAATCGAGCCTCCTCCTGGGCCAGGGTATTGCTGAGAGTCAGGCTCTCCTCGACCGGGTCGGCCTCGATGACCTCCGTGCACAGGCGATCGTGAAGCTCGCGGTCGAAGACGAGACGCGCATAATCTCTGGCGAGCAGTGTCTTGGCCATGAGGTCACGGCCGCCGCTGAGCTCGATGGAGCGCTCGAAGAAGGCCCTGCCTTCTTCGGGTTTGCCCCCTAAAGCCTCGGGTAGCAGCGTCGCCAGGACACCGAGGTAGAGGTATGCGGCGCCTCTTTGGTATGCCGGATCGAGGGCGGTGACATGTAGCATCATCGCCTCGACCCTCGCCTTGTCGGCGATCGCGACCCAGTCCTCGCTGTTCGCTTTGACCCAGGTTGCCCATGCAGAGGCGGCCACGAAGATGGCTTCGACATCCTCGGCTGGAAGTCCGGTGATGACGGCCTCGAACTCGTCGAAGGGTTTCTCCCAGATGTTGCAGGTGCGGTCATTCGTGACGCAGAGGGCGTGCAGACCGTATCTCTTGGCCTTCTTGGACATGAGGGCAGCGCGGGCGGGGTCATCGACGAAAGCGGATGCATAACTCGAGTACAGGCGCGCGCCGGCCATGAGCACGGAGGGGTTGTCGGGGGCGTCGGTGATGAACCCGTCGACCATGAGCAGGTAGGCGGGCGCACCGTCACGCACCGTCTCCGGGTCGTTCTGGTTGAGCATCGAAGTCGCGAGACTCGCCGACATCTTGCCGGTCATCGACGAGGTGACGGCGGAGCACCCCGCAGCGGTTACGATCGCCATTGCAAGTACCGTCATCCTCAACGCAGATCCCGTGCTTGTCACGATGGTCGTCGCCTCCCATTTTCCGAGGGTGAAGTGTACCGCGTCTCCTAGAAGGGTGTAGTGCATAGATTTGGCGGCGCCTTTCGGGTGTCGTTTGGCCCGTTTTTCGGCGTATTCTTGGCCCA
>CAZCEX010000512.1:0-3570 GCA_964497785.1 uncultured Thermoanaerobaculia bacterium
CATATAGGGCATTTGAAACGCAAAGACGCAAAGAGCGCAAAGTTTTTATTTGAAGGGTTTTTGTCCTATCTTCGCGTACTTCGCGTCTTCGCGGTTCAACAACATGCCGCTGCGGTTGGTGTCGCCCTGATTTGTGGGGATACCCTTGATGCGGGCTAGTTCCCGTCCAGAGTTTCTGGATGGGAACGGGCTAAAACCGATACGCCAGGTCCAGAAACAGCCGATCGTTGTCACCGATGTCTTCGAACCCTGGAGCGTCACCCGAGGAGTAGAAAACGACCCCACCGACCATCTCAAGGCGGTCGCTGATATCGTACCTCGCTTCGAGCCGCTGCATGCCTCCCCCACTCCCGTCGATCTCGGAGGTGATGGCAACCAGGCTGAGGGTCAGGGTCTGGTTGAAAAGCATTCGACTGAACCGCACGACCCACTCGAAGCGATCCTGTTTGGCAAAATCCGGGGGCCTGTCCAGAATCGGGTCGAAATCATGGATGTGGCGCACCACGGCCTCGACAGTCACCGAGGTGTCGTTCCAGCCAAAATACTCGACTCCGGCGAGCAGGTCGGTACGAAAAAAGGTCTCACCGGGCGCCATGGCAAACTCCAACCCCCGGAGGTGAGCTCCTTCGCCCTTGATGAGCCAATCCCCCACGGCAATGCCCGTCGCCGCGCCGACCATCTGCAACCGGCTGTGCTTCAGCTCGACTCGAGGCCACGCCAACTCGAGGTGAGGCGTATCGTCAAAAACGTCCGCCCAATAAAGCGAAAGATCCCAACCGCGAAACGAGCCTCGGGCAGAAAGGGCGTACTCGGTATTCTCCAGCGTCGAGGCCGGGATATCGTCTGGCGGGAGAGGTGCCGCAAAGGGAAAAAAGTCGTTGCCATAGACCGGGCTCTTGTCGAATCGGATCTCGTGGATGGCCATGCCACTCACGGTCCAGGTCCGACTCACCCAGTCGAGCCGGGTCATGGCGACGGGCAGGCGCAGGTTTTCGATGTCGGTGAGCCCAGGCTCACGCAGGTCGAGCGGGTTGAGGATGTCGGTCACGCGAATCGTCTCCGAGGTGCCCCAGGCAACAACCTGGCGACCCGCTCTGAGGAAAAAACCCCGCCCCAGTCGTCCTGCCACGAAGGTATCGTTGAGCTCGAGCTCGTTCTCGTATTGATCCAGAACCTGCGTTGTGTAGTCGTCCCGACCGTTGATCGCGTATACAAAATCATTGAAGGCGTGCCCGCTAACAAAGAGCTCCCAGGCGGTGCTCAGACGCAGCCCGGCCTCGAGTTCCAGGGTCAGACGCAGGCGCGACAAACCGCGCCAGTCGGTTTTTCCGGGATCCGGGGCGTCATGGGCGAAGTTGTAGGACGTCCCGAGACCCAAGAATCCACTGAAGCTCCACCGCGAGTCCTTGTCAACGTCTCCAGTCTGGGCGGTCGCGACGAGCTCGACATCAAATCCGGCCAGGACGTCGTCAAGCTCATCTGTAGCGCCTTCATCCTGTGCCACGGCGACCGTACACCACAGTCCGAGGGCTGCAAGTACGACTCCGGCGGTAGGTGTCTTCAGGGTCCCGACTCCAGACGGTGCACGGTGAAGAGCTCGTCTGGCAGTTCTTTACCAAAAACAACATTCGACACCGTGAGCCGGGTCGCGTGCCTCTTCTCGCCGCTGCGTTTGGTGGTCATGCTCATTTGGGTGGCCACCCAGATGCCGTCGATCAGCTCGAGCCCGGTGACGTCGAGGTAGCGCAGATCCTCTCCGCCCTTCACCCAGCTCACTGCACGGATGACAAAGTAATTGTCCTGCCGAACGAGCAGCAGGGATTTTTCGTACCCGGTTTCGTCGACGACTCTGGGAGAGCGCGGCCTCGCCTCGATCACCCATACGCCTTCACCACGCACCTCGTCTTCCTTGAGGAGCGAAAAGTCGTAGTTCTCGAGATCGAGCGTAGTGAGATCCGAATAGTTGAAATCTGACCCCATGAAGCTCCCGCTCTTGCCAGATGCTGCGATGCGTTTGGTCTTCTGCAGGGCGGGCAGGTAGAGCCACTGATCGTCTTCGTCGTCGATGCCGGCATGGTCGTAGGTCAGAAACCCCGTGCCTTCAACGTCGGGAGGAAAGAGAAAGAACATCACCTGCAGAGTGTCTTCGCCGCGCTCCTTTTTGAAGGCCTGTATTGTTCGTTTCCGTTCGTTGCCCCGGCGGTCGATGAGCACCATCTCCATGTCCGAGGTCATGGCGTCGCCCTCGTCCCTTGCGTCAACCTTCTCCATGATCAACCGCGCCGCCGGCTGATCGCCGGCCGACTGCGACACCGACCCTCCGAGCATGAAAATACAAACCGCTGCGAACGTGAGCCATTTCATGTCGACACCTTTCCGGACCGGGTTTCTTGACGACCGAAGGTCACGACCATCAGCGCTGGGGTGAAAAAATAGTCGGCCACCAGAGCAAAAAGCACCGTCGTCCCCATCAAGAACCCGTAGATCACCGAGCTCCGCAGCTCGGATACGACACACGAAAAAAAGCCCCCAGCGAGCACGACGCTGGTGATGAGGATGGCGCGCCCGGCGGTATTCAGGGTCCGGGCCACCGCCTCGCTCACACTGCCGAACCGCTCGAAGTCGCGGCGGAAGTTATGCATGAAGTGGATGGTGTCATCGACCACGAGACCGATGGCAATGCTGCCGATGAGCACCGTCGACATGTCGAGGGGGATATCCATCCACCCCATGATGCCGAGGATCATGATGAGCGGCAGCAGATTGGGCACCATACTCAAAAGGCCGATCCTCAGGCGTCCCAGGAGGATGATCATGAGCACCGTAATGACCGACAAAGAGATGACGTAGCTCTTGGCCATGGTCGTGATGACGTTGCGGAACATGCGTACAAAAAGCACATTCGAGCCTGTGATCGTGATATCGGCCTCGGGGAAGGCCGACTCGAAGTAGTCGCCGATCTCGTCGACGAGGTCGACGTACTGAAAGGCATCCCGGAACGGAACGGTCAGGGTCGCACGAACTGTTCGGAAGTCGCGGTCGACGACCTGCTCGAGGTCCTGTGACCCGGTGCCTTCGAAGAGCAGCAGTTCCTGGGCAATCAGCTGCCGATCCTCGGGGATCGTATAAAAGGCCTCGTCGTTACCGTGCAGTGCCCGGTTGATCTCCTTAACGATCGTATTCAAGCTGGTCGCTTTCGACACTCGGACCTCACCACGATCGATGGTCTCGGCCCACGACATCGACTGATCAAGACGTTCGAGGAACTGCGGGTCGTGCAGACCGTCGGTCGCACCTGTATCGATCACCGGCTCGATCGTCAGCGATCCACCGAGGGTGCCGTCGATCACCTCCGTCGCCACTCTGACCGTCGCCCCCTCCTTGAACCACTTGAGGCCGTTCTGGGAGAAACGCAGACGGGTCATGCCCGCGACCGAAAATATCGCCAATACGATTGCCACCGCCAGGATCAGTCGGTAGCGAGTGCAGGAGAATCTCGCCACACCCGCCAGAAGTCGATCGACCCGATCTTTTCGATCCACCGTGATTATTTTCTTCACGGGAAAGATC
>CAZCEX010000513.1:0-3564 GCA_964497785.1 uncultured Thermoanaerobaculia bacterium
GCTGGCAGTTGATCATCGTAGGCGCGGCGCTGTCCCTCCCTGCCTGCTTCACCCAGGGAAAGGAGTACGCCGAGCTCGAGTGGCCGATCGACATCGCCATCGCCTTGATCTGGGTCGTTTTTGCGATCAACGCCTTCGGCACGATCGCCAAGCGGCGCGAACGGCACCTGTACGTCGCCGTGTGGTTTTACATCGCCACCATCGTCACCATCACCCTGCTCCACATTTTCAACAACCTGGCTGTGCCCTCGAGCCTCTTCAAGAGCTACTCCCTCTACGCCGGGGTCCAGGACGCGTTCATGCAGTGGTGGTACGGCCACAATGCCGTCGGCTTTCTGCTCACTACACCGTTCCTCGGACTGATGTACTACTTCCTACCCAAGGCAGCGGACCGCCCGGTCTTCTCCTACAAGCTGTCCATCCTCCACTTCTGGTCGCTCGTCTTCGTCTACATCTGGGCCGGCCCCCACCATCTGCACTACACGGCCCTTCCGGAGTGGGCCTCCACTCTCGGCATGCTCTTTTCCCTCATCTTGTGGATGCCCTCGTGGGGAGGCATGCTCAACGGTCTGCTGACCTTGCGAGGCGCGTGGAACAAGGTGGCCGTGGACCCGGTGCTCAAGTTCTTCGTCGTCGCCGTCACCTTCTACGGCATGTCCACCTTCGAAGGACCGCTGCTGGCCGTGAAGTCCGTCAACTACCTCTCCCACTACACCGACTGGACGATCGCCCACGTACACGCAGGCGCCCTCGGATGGGTTGGCTTCATGATATTCGGGATGATCTACTGGCTTCTGCCGCGGCTTTTCCAGACAGAACTCTGGTCGAAGGGGCTTGCTGAAGCCCACTTCTGGATCGGCACGATCGGGATCCTGCTCTATATCGTATCGATCTACGCTGCCGGGCTCACACAAGGCCTCATGTGGCTTGCGTTCGACAACGCCGGTTACCTCAAGTACAGCGATTTCATCGAGACGACCCTGCGGCTCATCCCGATGTACTGGGTGCGAGTCATCGGCGGCACTGCCTACCTCGGCGGCACTCTCCTGATGGGTGTCAACATGCTGATGACCTGGAGAAACCGGCCCGCGAAGTACGACGTCCCGGTGTACGAGGCCGCGCCTCTCAAGAAGAACTACGTCGAGCCGGCCGAAGGGCCGTCACCACTCGTTGCATCTGGGGCTCACGTCGCCAAGACCGGCCTGATCATCGAGCGCTTCGCCCGCACCGAGTGGCACCGCCGCTGGGAGGGAAGGGCCGTCAAGTTCACCCTTCTCGTCACTCTGGCGGTCGTCATCGCCAGCCTTTTCGAGATCATCCCCACTTTTCTCATCAAGTCGAACGTGCCGACGATCAACTCGGTCACGCCCTACACCCCACTCGAGCTCGCCGGCCGTGACATCTACGTCGCCGAGGGTTGCCATAACTGCCACTCCCAGATGGTGCGCCCGATCAGGGCGGAGACCGAGCGCTACGGCGAGTACTCCAAGCCCGGCGAGTTCGTCTACGACCACCCCTTCCAGTGGGGATCTCGCAGGATCGGACCCGACCTCCACCGCGTCGGCGGGAAGTACCCGGACCTCTGGCACCTGCGCCACATGGACGACCCGCGCTCGATCACTCAGGGCTCGATCATGCCTGGCTACCCGTGGTTGCTGACAGAGGACCTCAACTTCAAGGCCATCGAGAAATCAGTCGCCGCCCAGGTCATCCTGGGAGTGCCCTACTCCGAGGCCGAGGTCAGAGACGCGGCGACGTTGGCTGAGGCACAGGCGGGCGCTGTCGCGCACAACCTCACCGAGCAAGGCGGTCAGGCGGGACTCGAAGGCAAGAAGATCCTGGCCCTGATCGCCTACCTGCAGCGCCTCGGAATCGACATCTCGAAGCCGGACCCCGACTCTGCCCCGCCTCCTGTGGAGACGATCGTCGCCACGGACACCGTCGACGAGGCGGCAACCCACAGCGAGCCCGCTGGGAAGGAGGGCTCGTGAACCTGTCGGACATCATGGGCGCATCCGGCCTGAAGCTCTGGGCCGAGCTCGGGCTCGTCGTGAGCTTCACCACCTTCGTGGCCCTCGTGATATGGCTCTTCGTTGTACGAAGAGGACCGGTTTTCGAGCACGAGAGCCACCTTCCCCTGGAGGACGGACCGATGGGCAATGGAGCAGCACTCTCACCCGAGGACTCAGCAGCAGCGGCGAACGAGGAGAAGAAGGACTCATGACCAACGACCGGCTCGACAGCCCCGAGGACCAGGCGCCCGACAGCTTACTGGACCACGAGTACGACGGCATTCAGGAGTACGACAACCCGCTGCCCATGTGGTGGAAGGCAATCTTCTGGGCCTCCATCGTATTCATGCCGCTCTATGTTCTTTTCTTCCACTTCGGCCCCGGCCTGCTGCCCAACGACCGCTTCGACGTCACCATGGCGGCCTTCTACGAGCGCCAGGCCCAAGAGCTCGCCGCCCTCGGCAAGGTCACCGACTCGACCCTGGACACGGTGCGCCAGAACCCGGCCATGCTGGCGAACGCAGAGAAGGTCTTCGCAGCTCGATGCGCGAGCTGTCACGGATTCTTCGGTGAAGGCAACATCGGTCCCAACCTCACCGACGAGTACTGGATCCACGGCGGCCGTCTGACCGAGATTTATCACACCATCATGGAGGGTGTTCCCGAAAAAGGCATGGTGTCATGGAAGACCCAGCTGCCGCCCGCCGACCTGATGGCCCTGGCTGCGTACGTCGGCACCCGGCAGGGCGCCAACCCTCCGAATGCGAAGGCGGCCGAAGGAAAGCACGTGGAGTTGACGGCGATGGTCATCGCCGACGATGGCGGAAACGAGCGTGAGGAGGCCGCCGAGCCGCCGGACGCGGCCAAGACCAGTGAAGAGGGTGAACCCGCTGCGACCACGACGGCCGCGGAGCCCGCCAACTGACTCCGTGGACCATTCGAGGACGGACGAGCCGTATCCCGCGTATCCCCTCGACGCAAGTGCCGCGTCGAGAGTGCCGAGGCGACCTTGGTCGCGAGCCGTAAACGACCCGCCTACAAACGGAACCGGTTCATCTGTCGGTTTTTGTCGTAGGCGCGTCCTTCAGGGCGCGCAACCAGGACGCACGGGAGTATCAGCACAGTTGGCCAACAAGGGCACCTCGAATCGAGTGCCACTCCTGGTACAGGTTAAATGATTGAGTAATCAATCAATTGTTCCGTTCGATCGGAAACGATAGGATATCCGCACGATGGGTCTCATCACTGCGCCTCAGTCCGAAGAGCAGGTTCTCTCGACCCTGAATCAAGACGGATCGCGGCGGTGGATGCGGCCGAAGACCTCGAAGGGCAAACACTACCGGCGCCGGTTCTGGGTGGCGTGGGGTCTCATTCTGACCTTCGGACTGATGCCGATCCTGCGTTTCAAGGGCAATCCTTTGATGCTCTTCGACGTACCGAACCGGGAGTTCACGCTCTTCGGCACGACATTCTTGCCGACCGACACCTTTTTCCTGATGCTCCTGCTCTTCAGCATCTTCATCGGGATTTTCCTGCTCACGGCATTGCTTGG
>CAZCEX010000514.1:0-3560 GCA_964497785.1 uncultured Thermoanaerobaculia bacterium
GATCGTCGCCGATGAGGGCGCCACGGTCAGCTACCTCGAGGGCTGTACGGCGCCGCAACGAGACGAGAATCAGCTCCACGCCGCAGTTGTGGAGCTCATTGCTCTCGACAACGCAAACATCAAGTACTCCACGGTCCAGAACTGGTACCCGGGAGACAAAGAGACCGGCGCTGGGGGAATCTTCAATTTCGTCACCAAACGGGGAATCTGCGGCGACAACGCCAAGATCTCGTGGACCCAGGTCGAGACGGGCTCGGCAATTACCTGGAAGTACCCTTCGGTCATCCTCAAGGGCGCCGGATCGGTGGGTGAGTTCTACTCGGTCGCCTTGACCTCGGGAAGACAGCAGGCCGACACCGGCACCAAGATGATCCACATCGGGCGCGATACGCGTTCGACGATCATCTCCAAGGGCATCTCAGCCGGTCGCGGACAGAACACCTACCGCGGACTGGTCAAGGTGGCCAAGTCGGCCGCCAATGCCCGTAATTTCTCCCAATGTGACTCGATGCTCATCGGCTCCGTCTGCGGCGCCCACACCTTCCCCACGATCGAGATCCACAATCCGACCGCCAAGATGGAGCATGAAGCGACCACGTCAAAGATCGGTGAGGACCAGATCTTCTACTGCAACCAGCGAGGCCTGTCGACCGAAGACGCGGTGTCCATGATTGTCAACGGATTCTGCAAAGAGGTGTTTCGGGAGCTGCCAATGGAGTTCGCGGTCGAAGCCCAGAAGCTGCTCGGCGTAAGCCTCGAAGGCAGTGTTGGATGAAAGAGAAAGAAATACAATGCTGGAACTGAAAAACCTACATGTCTCAATCGAGGGTCGGGAGATCCTCAAGGGTATCGACCTCGAGGTCAATGCCGGAGAGGTGCACGCCATCATGGGGCCGAACGGCTCCGGCAAGAGCACCCTGGCGTCCGTGCTCGCCGGCCGCGAGGAATATGAAGTCACCAAAGGCACCAACATCTATCGCGATCAGAACCTGCTCGACCTCGACCCGGAGACCCGGGCCCGCGAGGGCCTTTTCCTCGCCTTCCAGTACCCCGTCGAGATCCCCGGAGTCGGCAACGCCTACTTCCTGCGCACCGCGCTCAACAGCATCCGCGAGCACCGCAACGAATCGCCGCTCGATGCGATGGACTTTCTCCAGGTCGTGCGCGAGAAGGTGAAGCTCCTCCAGCTCGACGAGTCGCTTCTCAAAAGAGCCGTCAACGAAGGTTTCTCGGGCGGCGAGAAGAAACGCAACGAGATCTTCCACATGGCGGTCCTCGAGCCGAAACTGGCGATCCTCGACGAGACCGATTCCGGCCTCGATATCGACGCGTTGCGGGTGGTTTCCGAGGGTGTGAACTCGCTGCGCTCACCCGATCGTGCGTTCGTCATCATCACCCACTACCAGCGTCTACTGGATCACATCGTTCCGGACTTCGTGCACGTACTCAAAGACGGCCGGATCATCCGCTCGGGCGGATCCGATCTCGCCCTGGAGCTCGAAGCTCAGGGCTACGACTGGCTCGAACCCGGCCCCGCGGCACAGTGAGCACAACGGCCATGACTGCCCCGCAGGCCTTCCATCCCGAGTTCGCCGACCCCGCCATCACGAGCGCTACCATCGAGGTGCTGCGACAAGAGGCGCGGTCGCGATTCGAAACCCTCGGCTTCCCCGGCCGGTCCCATGAAGAGTGGCGATTCACCCCACTGTCGCCCGTCGTTGGAATTCCGTTCGAGCCTGCACCGCAGGCCGCCATCGATGTCGAACGGTGGCTCGTGCCCGGTTGCCGGCGCCTGGTATTCGTCAATGGACGCCTCGATGCCACTCTGTCCGACCTCGCTCCCAACCCAGACGGTGTCAACATCATGACCCTGGGACAGACTCGAGCTGATTCGACGGCAATCATCGACGCCCATCTGGGCAGATACGCCCGTATCGAGGACGACACCTTCGCCGCGCTCAATACCGCCCAGGACCTCGAGGGCGCCTTCGTCCACCTCGAACCCGGCGTTTCGTTGCCCGCCCCCCTGCACATCATCTACGCCGCCACAGGCCGCAACACCGTGACCTACCCACGGACTCTGGTCATCGCCGAAGAAGGCGCTGCGGCGACGATCATCGAGTCCTACCTCGGAGATGATGTCACCTTGACCTGTCCGGTGACCGAGATTGCTGTCGGCCCGCACGCCAAGATCCGGCACACCCGCCTCCAGGAGGTCAGTCGCTCTGCTTTTCACCTCGGCGCCCTGGGGGCAGTTCTGGCGCAGCAGTCGAGCTACTCACTCAGCTCTGTGAGCCTCGGCGCCCAACTCTCCCGACTCGACGCCGCGGTCAGGCTTGCCGGTGAGCACGCCCACGCCGCGCTCGATGGCCTGACCATGGCCGACGCCCGCCGAGTCGGCGACCACCACGTTCGGGTCGAGCACAACGTTCCGAGCTGTACGAGCGCCCAACGTTTTCGAAGCGTGCTCTCAGATCGCAGTCGTACGGTCTTTACGGGACGGATCGTCGTCGCCGAGGAGGCGCAGGAAACCGACGCAAATCAGTCGAGCCGATCTCTGGTGCTCTCCCCTGACGCCGTCGCTTTCAACAACCCCCAGCTCGAGATCTACGCCGATGACGTGCGCTGCACGCATGGGTCGGCCGTCGGTCAACTCGATGAAGAGGCTCTCTTCTACCTGCGAGCTCGGGGGATCGGAAAGGAGGAGGCAAAACGTTTGCTGACCCTCGCCTTCGCTGCCGAGGTACTCGACGGGATCGAGGTCGACGAGGTTCAATCCCGCCTCAAGCAGGCCCTGGTCTCTTTTCTCGAACACGGGTCTGATCAAGCATGACCCCCAACCGAACATACGACGTCGAGAGCATTCGAGCTCAGTTCCCGGCCCTTCACCAGGAGATCCATGGTCGGCCGTTGGTCTACCTCGACAATGCGGCAACAACCCAGAAACCGCAGGTGGTCATCGATGCTGTGCGCGGGTTTTACGAACGCGACTGCTCCAATGTGCATCGCGGCGTACACGCCCTCTCACAACGGGCAACGGTCGCTTTCGAGAGTTCACGAACGGTCATCAAGGACCACATCGGCGCCCGCGACAGCCGCGAGGTCGTCTTCACCAGATCCACCACCGAGGCAATCAACCTCGTTGCCTACAGCTTCGTACGCCCCCGCCTCAAAGAGGGGGACGAGATCCTGATCAGCACGATGGAGCACCACTCCAATATCGTGCCGTGGCAGCTCCTGTGCCAGGAGACGGGCGCCGAGCTTCGCATCGCCCCGATCGACGACAACGGCGAGATCATCATGGAGGAGTTCGAGGGGCTGCTGGGACCTCGAACCAGAATCGTCGCTGTGGTCCACGTCTCCAATGCCCTCGGAACCGTCAACCCGGTCGCCGAGATCGTGCGACTCGCTCACGAGAACGGAACCCCGGTGCTCATCGACGGGGCGCAGGCCTTGCCTCACCAGAAGATCGACGTGCAGGCTCTGGACTGCGATTTTTACGCGTTTTCAGCGCACAAGGTCTACGGACCGACCGGAATCGGCGCCCTCTTCGGCAAACG
>CAZCEX010000515.1:0-3552 GCA_964497785.1 uncultured Thermoanaerobaculia bacterium
GCGTCTTTGCGTTTCAAATGCCCTATATGGCCTCCTGATCGCCAATCACGATCAACCTGACTCAGGTGCATATGCTTAGACGAGCCAGAGACTCAAGGCTGTGTACAAGGTGCACCCAACGACGACGGTCGTCCACCCGTAGATATTGACCGGCTCTCCCGAGTTGACCGTGTGGCCGCGCGCATTCCAAAGGGTGATGGCAGACAGGGTCGCGGCAAAGATAACGAAGGCGATTCTCAGCAGGTAGAGAGCCGAGAGCTCCGGACCCGGCCACCTAGCCCAGACGGAGCCCGCCTCGGCAACGATGAACAGCGAGTGTAAGAGCGGGATATGGTCCATCTGGTAGGCCATGAGCGGCCCCCAGCCGAGCACCAGCAGCGCGCAGGAGATGCTCGCATAAAAGGCCGAGCTACGCCCGGCCTTGCCCTGGACCAGGGGCGGCAGAACGCGGGAGAGCAGGGCCGCCCCGGCTATCGTAGCGACACACGCGGCCGTCAACCAGGTAGGGTGGGCGAGACGGCCGCCGCGCTGGGCCACGATGAGCACCGGCCCGAGTAGGAATACGGTGAGGGCAAACGGCACAACATAGCTCTCGGCGCTGACGAGGTGCCATGCTGAACGCAATCGCGGCCTGAGGTAAAGGCCGGTCGAGCCATGCGGGCAGCTGCGCAGGCACGTCATGCAGGTCTTGCAGTGATGGGACTCGCCGACGAGCTGGGGGTGGTGGAATACCGGGCACCCCGACTCGTGCTCGTTGCCCTTGTAACAGTCGTGGGTCGTGCACCTCGAGACGCACACGCTGCGCCGCGCGGCAACGGTCACCGGGGCCACCGGCGCCAACGCCACCCCGAGACGGCCCAGGGGGCAAAGAGAACGACACCAGACCTCGCGCTGCCAGATAAGACAACTGACGACGGACCCAACAACCAGCGCGACAAGGAGCCATCCCGCCGCCGCCGGTTGATGGGCCATGTCGAAGACCTCCTCCGACCACATGATGAGCACGAAGCCCGCAGCCGAAATCCATCCCCCAGCGCGCACCAGCCACGCCGGCGGCGGCCGACCAAGAGTCACGAATCGCTGCACGAACCGCCCGGTTGAAGACAAGGGACAGACCGTGCACCATAAAGATCCGACGAGCAGGAAAAGGCCGAATACGACCGGTTCCCACAAGCTCCACACCGCTGTGTTGGCGACCCTCCCGAGCGCCGAAGATCCCGCCCAGAAACACAGCCCGACGACGGCGAAGAAACCGGCTGCAACAACAAGCCGTGTGATGGGCATACCACCGCCGGTCACCAGCCACCTGATGAGCCAGAACCGAGTGACGTCGATCCCAACCGGCCGTTCGTCGTCGAAGCCGCTGAAGACATGCTCGGCGCGGATCTCTCCACCTTCTGCGACGCGAGCCGCGAGATCGACGACCGACCGTAGCTCGTCGACGTTGCGGCGGCGGTACTTGAGGGAGACCAGCGCCTGCTCGGCGGAAGGAGTCAAGATGAGGCTCTCGCCATCGTCGAACTCGTTCAGGAACTGGCGTGCCAGCGGCAGAATGTCCCGCGGGCGCTCGGCGAGGGGAGGAAGGTGTATACGCGCCGTCATCTGTTCCCGAAGCTCTTCGACAATGTCCGGCGGTCGAACCTCTCCGGGGGTCGCCCAGGTCGTTATCAGCCGCACGTTTGGAAAAGGCGTCTGCTCGACCTCACGCTCGGCCTCGAGGTGATGGGCGAGCTCACGCTGGGTCTCGGGGTCGAGTGCGTCGATGCCGCGCAAGACCAGGGTCCCGCCGTGGGCGAGGTGGAGGGCGCCGAAGCACGCCTCTTTGTCACCGTGCTCGTGTGCAGCGCGTGTCCCGAATAGCAGCGCGTTGGCGTCACGCCCATTCAGCTCACGGCATTCGACCGCGATCAGGGGTTCACCGCCTCGGCCTGATGCAGCGTGGATCATCCTCGTCACCAGGAGCTTGCCCGTACCATCTTCGCCCGAGACCAGTACCGGCAGCCCCGGCGTGCGCGCGTACTTCTCGATGCGTGCCTTGACGACCCGCATTCGAGCGGACTCCGCCACCATTGCAGTTGTCGGCAGCCCCCCCCGGTAAAGCTCGGCAAGAGCCCGCGAACGCCTGTGCAAACCGATGACCTCACTCTGCGTTTCGTGCAGATTGTGGGCCATGCGCATGAGCAGTGAGTGGCGCAATGATTCGCACTCGGCAAGGGCGGTTGGCAGGTACTCCGCCGGGTACTCGAGCACACGAACCGGGGTCACTGCAACGACATCAGCGGATGCTGGGGCAGAACGGAAGATGGACAGCTCCCCGAAGGCCTCTCCCGGTCCGCGGCGGGTCAAAGCGAACTGATTACCATCGACCGACGCGACACGGACTTCGACCTCACCACGGATAATGACCCACAGGGCCTTACCAACCTCCCCGCGTCGCAGGAGGGTCTTTCCTTCTCCGTACTCGGTCTCGACGCCACGCCTGCGGAGATACTCGATCGCATCGCTGGCGAGCAAGCTGGGAGACTGATCGTCCCGTTTCACGGTCGCCGTGCTCATCGCATCTCAGTGTACCGGGTTCTCGCGATGACTGAGTGCCCGCCCGCCCTTCTCATCAATGTTCGGCTGCAAGGCGCAATACACAACGACCTTTCGCTGCGACCCTTGGTGAGAAGGGTGGGCTAGACTCGACAAGCGACGCGTCCAGGAGGGGCGAAAGGATCAATGAGAATGCACCCGTTCGTTGACCTCGAGCGAAATCGTTGAGGGCGCCAATGGCGCTGCGGGAAGCTGAAAATGACGCCGGGTTGAAACGCCAGCTCGGCCTGGGTTCGGTCACCAGCATCGTCGTCGCCAACATGATCGGCGCCGGCGTTTTCACGACCTCGGGTCTGCTCGTGCAGGGCCTGGGCAGCGTGACCTGGATGCTCGGTCTCTGGGTCGTCGGAGGCGTCATCGCCCTGTGCGGCGCCTTGTGTTACGGCGAGCTCGGGGCCGCCATCCCGCGCGCCGGGGGCGAGTACGCCTTCCTGGCGCGGCTCTATCACCCGCTGCTCGGGTTCCTCAGCGGATGGATTTCTTTTTTCGCCGGGTTTTCGGCCCCCATTGCCGCCTCGGCGATTGGCTTTTCCGAGTACATCGTGCGCGCCTTCCCAGCCATTTCGGCACTCGTGCCCGGCGGTGAGCCCGTTTTCAAAAAGGCCGCCGCGATCGCGGTCATCACCCTCTTTTCTCTGATCCACCGGCGTGGGCTCCAGGTGGGCGTCACCCTACAGAACCTGCTCACCGTGCTCAAGGTCGGGCTGGTCGTCGCCCTGATCGCCTTCGGGTTTGCTTTCGGCAAGGGAGATTTCAACCACCTGGGCCTCGGCGGCAGTCTCGCGCCCGGCCTGGCCGGGTGGAAGAGTGCCGGCCTGGCCCTGATGTGGATTCTCTTCGCCTACAGCGGCTGGAATGCCGCCGCCTACATCGGGTCCGAGATCCGTCGACCGGAAAGAACCATGCCCCGGTCCCTGATCCTCGGAACCCTGGGCGTCACCGTGCTCTATCTGGCCC
>CAZCEX010000516.1:0-3537 GCA_964497785.1 uncultured Thermoanaerobaculia bacterium
CGAGGCCCTGCAACAGGAGCTCTTCGACGAGATTACGGGACGCATCAAAAAGAAGGATGAGTCGGTGCCCTACCTTGACAACGGCTACTTCTACTACACCCGCTTCGAGGAAGGCAGGGAGTATCCGATCTACTGTCGACGGGAAGGCTCAATGGAAAGTGACGAGGAGATCATGCTCGATGCCAACCTGCGAGCCGAGGGGCAACCCTTCTACTCCGCCCGGGGTCTCGAGGTCAGCTCCGGCAACGATGTACTCGTATTCGCTGAGGATACGACCGGCCGTCGCATCTATACCTTGCGTTTCAAGGACCTGAGCACAGGTGAACTCCTCGACGATACCCTCGAGGAGGTTACGGGCAACGTTGCGTGGGCCGAAGACAATCTCTCCGTCTTTTACACCAAGCAGGACCTGGATACACTGCGGCCTTTCCAGGTCATGCGCCATCAGCTCGGGGGCACCGTCGCGGACGACGTGCTGGTATTCGAAGAGCTGGACGACACCTTCAATTGCTTCGTCAAAAAGAGCAAGTCCAAGCATTACATCATTATCCACTCGGGCGCCACTTTGTCCGACGAGGCCCATTTCCTTCGAGCCGACGACCCAACAGGCGCCTTCGAGGTCTTCCTCGCCCGGGAACGCGGTCATGAATACTCCATCGACCACCTCGACGGCCGTTTCTATGTCCGTACCAACGCCGATGCCGCAAACTTCAGACTCATGGCGACGCCGGTTACTTCGACCAGTCGTGAGAGCTGGCAGGAGGTCATCCCCAACCGGGAGGAAATTTTCCTCGCTGGTTTTGAGCTCTTCGAACAGCACCTCGTGGCCGTCGAGCGCAAGGACGGCTTGAGTCAGCTGCGGATCATGCCGTGGTCCGGGGAAGGTGGGCACTACCTCGACTTTGGCGAGCCCGCCTACGACGCGTGGGTCGAAGACAACCCCAGCCTCGACACGACGATCTTGCGATACGGTTACTCTTCACTGACAACGCCCAAGTCGGTCTTCGACTACGACATGGTCAGTCGAGAAAAGACGCTGCGCAAGCAGGATGAGGTGCTCGGCGGATTCGACCCATCGGATTACCGCGCCGAGCGGGTTTACGCCAGCGCCCGGGATGGTGTGAAGGTGCCTGTGTCCCTCGTCTATCGGGTCGATGCCAGAGGCAAAGGACCAGGCCCTCTGGTGCTGTACGCCTACGGTTCGTATGGCGCCAGCATGGATGCCGATTTTGACGCTCGCCGTCTCAGCCTGCTCGATCGGGGCTTCATCTATGCCATCGCCCACATCCGCGGCGGTCAGGAGTATGGCCGCCAGTGGTACGAAGACGGCAAGCTGCTGAAGAAGATGAATACCTTCACCGACTTCATCGACTGCGGCGATTTCTTGATCGAAGAGGGTCTGACCACATCCGATCAGATGTTCGCCATGGGTGGCAGCGCCGGCGGGCTTCTCATGGGAGTCGTGGTCAATCTTCGGCCCGAGCTCTTCAAGGGGGTTGTGGCGCGTGTGCCTTTCGTCGATGTCATCACGACCATGCTCGATCCGGAGATCCCCCTGACCACATCGGAGTACGACGAGTGGGGCAATCCCAACGACGAGGAGTACTACGACTACATGCTGGCGTACTCGCCTTATGATCAGGTGCAGGCGAAAGACTACCCGGCAATGCTCGTGACCGCAGGCCTGCACGACTCACAGGTGCAGTACTGGGAGCCGGCCAAGTGGGTGGCCAGGCTGCGTGCCATGAAGACCGACGACAATCTGCTGCTTTTGCATACCAACATGGATGCCGGTCACGGAGGTGCATCGGGACGCTTCCGCCGTTACCACGAAACGGCCTTGACCTACGCCTTCATGATCGATCTCCTGTAGGCAGAAAAGGCGTCTTCGACGCAAACTCTTCGAAAACATCTCAACCTCATAGCCGTACTATGAGATAGGAATGCTCAGGGTCAGCTCGGGGACGAGGTCAGACAGAGAATGAATATCCGATCCTCTCTCATCTGTTTTTTCGGTCTTGCGCTTGTTTGTGCGAGCGTGCCTGGCGAATGTCAGATTGAGAAGATCACGGCTGAGGAGGTGCTGGCCGGAGCCCCGTTCAACCTCGACAAGATCCAGGTTGAGCTCGTCCCCGAGGAGGATGTGTTCGTCGTGAGTCCCGAGATGAAGCTGTTCCTCGACAGCAGCGTTGACCCATCGGCGGGAGATTCCTACAGGCTCCACCAGCTTGCCGACGCCGTCATCAACGACGGCAGCTTCGACCTGGAGTACAGCGCCACGACCCGCACGGCCTCAGAGACCTTTTGGGAAAGAGGAGGCAACTGCCTCTCATTCACGATCATGTTTGTCGTGATGGCCCGATACCTGGATCTGGATGTTGAATATCAGGAGGTCGATGTCCCGGCCGAATGGACCCGTGACGGTGGCGTTTCCATTTTGAACCGACATATTAACGTCTTCGTCGACATGGGCCAGAAACGATATCGGGTGGTGGATTTTAATACCGACAACCTGGAGTCCGACTTCAAGATGGTCACCATCTCCGACGATCGAGCCCTGGCCCACTTCAACAACAACATGGGCGCCGAAAGATTGTTGGCGGGCGACACGACATCGGCTTTTCTCTACCTTCGCAGGGCCATCGCCAACGACAACGGCGGTTTTTCACCGGCCTGGACGAACCTGGCGACGTTGTATTTGCGAGAGGGCTTTTCAGCCCACGCCGAGGTCGGCTATCTGGAGGCTCTCAAGGCGGATCGATCGGATTTTGTGGCCGTCAGCAATCTGGCAAGAATCTACCAGCAGATGGGGGATACAGAACGAGCCGCCGAGTACCAGAAAAAGGTGGTTTATCACCGGAAACGAAACCCCTACTATCGCTACCAACTGGCCGAACGGGCCTTTGATGCCGGGGACTATGACGCGGCAATCGACCATCTCAAGTACGCGGTTCGAAAACGGCGTAACGAAGACGAGTTTCATTACTTGCTGGGACTGAGCTATTTGAAGATGGGAGACGAAAAGGCCGCGCAACGTTGGTTCTCCAAGGCAGAAGAAGCAGCCACCTCCGACGCCCTCAAAAAGAAATACTCCAACAAGCTCGAACACCTTCAGTCGAGTGCCGAATAGCCCGCATCAAGAGTATCTTCACAAATCCTTGATGCCCACCGCAGCGGCGTGAATTTGAAACGCCAAGACGAGAAGGTCGCAAAGAAGCTCAATAAATTCAATGAATTGAAACTTCGCGCTCTTTGCGGCTTTGCGGTTCAATTGCGCTATATCGCCTCCTGATCATCTCTCACGATCAACCCGACTCAACGGGACAGACTTGATGCTGGGTAGAACAGCACGTGGCCGGTTGTTTGGGTTCGTTGACAAGCCTTCATGCTCGCAGGACAATCCGGTTGACGAGACGCTCGGTCAATACTGGAGGCATATTCTGAAAACCATTGGACTGCTGGGTGGCATGACGTGCGAGTCTTCTGTGGAATACTATCGGCTCATCAATGAAGGAGTGCGAAAACGACTGCACGGAA
>CAZCEX010000517.1:0-3517 GCA_964497785.1 uncultured Thermoanaerobaculia bacterium
ACCACGATCCGTCCGGCTGCGGTGAAAACTTGTACTCGTCAGCCGCTATCTTGAGGGTTACGTCATTCAGCCACTGGTCGGTTGCTCCCGGGCTAGCGGCCAGGGCCGGCCCCGACAAGATCGCCGTGAAAACAAGGAACAAGATCGGGAGAGTGTGGGATCGTGGTTGTAACCTCATGACGGGCCTCCAAATGCTTCGGATCACGCGATGGCCTCGAATGCTCACTATCTGTGACCGCTGTTGATCAAAATCGGATGGGGAGAGTCGCCGGTTTCTCGATCGAACCTCGTGCTCCCCGGTTGGACAGCTCTGGGAGAGGCCTGAAAGTCGAGGTCGGCTACGGGTTTGCCGCTGACGGAAAGTGTGCGCTGCTCCGGCGCAAAGGTGTAGCGGGAATGGATCGGTGTAATCGTGTAGTCGCCTTCGGCGACCTCTGTGAGGATCCATGCCCCACCTGTCCGGGTTGTCGCTCTGTATGTCTGGGGCCCGACCACCTTGATGACGACGTGGTCGTTGCCTTCGAGACCGAGCACCCGGCCGGAAAGTGGCGCTGCGGATGTGGAGTTCGCCGTCAGCAGCGAGCTCAGCATGGCGGCGAGCACCATATGTTCCAGCCGTCGACGTCGAGACATGCCATCCCCCAGAGCTGAGTGTGCGCTGGAGAATCTGTGGTTTCAAGATCCAACCGGCTCAAATCCAACAGTTTGACTCTTTCTTGATAGTTTTTTGAGACGGATCGCAATTGTTTCCTCTAAATCGCGACACGACGAGAAGAGGTAGACTGCCCAGCGACCATGGATTCCACCTCCTTGCCCCCGGGAACGACCATCGGACACTATGTGATCGAACGATTGGTGGCGGTGGGGGGATCGGCCTCGGTGTACCAGGCCCGAGATCCGCGGGCGTGTCGCACCGTTGCCATCAAGCTGCTGCTCGACGACCCTAGCGTGGACTCCGAGCGCGGTCGCCGCCTGCTCCACGAGGCCCGGGCCTACACCAGACTGGTCCACCCCAGGATCGTCACCCTCTACGAGGTGGGTGAGGAACAGGGCAGGGCCTTTCTGGCCATGGAGTGGGTCGAAGGCGTGACCCTGGCCGAGCGGCTGGCCGGCGGCCCTCTCTCCGAGGAGGATGCGCTGCGGGTGATGTCGCAGGTGGCCGACGGGCTCTCGGCGGCTCACTCTCTCGGTCTTGCCCACCGTGACCTCAAGCCGGCGAATATCATGCTCACACCCGAAGGTGATGCCAAGCTGCTCGACTTCGGGCTGGTCAAGCCGGTGGCGACCGAGGGCGGTCTGCCGCAGAGCTGGGTGACGGTCGACGGCGCGCTGCTCGGCACGCCAGCCTACATGTCACCCGAGCAAGTGCGCGGGGAGACATTGCGGCTGGCATCGGATGTGTTTTCTTTCGGGGTCATCATGTACGAGATGTTGGGTGGCGAACCGGCCTTTTCGCGTGCCAGCACGCTCGAGACCCTCAACGCGGTGGCCGAGGTCACGTACGAACCGCTGCCGCGACCGCGAAGTGCCCTGGGAAAGGCTCTGCATTTTCTGATGGAGCGCTGTCTGAACCGAGAGGCTGAAGCGCGACCGCGGGATGCGAGAGAGCTGGTGGTCGAGCTTCAGCGGATCGAGAGCGGTCTGCATCCTACGCCCGGCCGTTCCTCATTCTCGGTGCGAGCGGCCGTGCTCGGGGCGGTCCTTGCCCTCGTGGTCGGGACGGGACTGTGGTGGGCAGCGGGTTTCACCGGTCCTCCGCCGTCGCCGATGCAGGGGGTTCGCGAGCTGGCCGTGGACGGCTCACTGCCGGTGATCAGTCCCGACGGCGGATCGGTGGTTCACTGCTCTCCCGACCTGAGAGAGATCTGGCTTTCACCGGTGGGGGTGGGCAACCCCGAGCTGGTGTGGGCGGGCGCCGAGCCCATCGAGAGCCTCGGGCTGACGCCGGACGGGCGGTGGGTTTTGTTCGCAGCCGCCGGCCACCAGGGCCCGAGCTGGGTGTGGGAGGTGCCGATAGACGGTGGGCTGCCGCGCAAGGTGACTCGTGGGTGCGCCCTGGCAGTGGCGCCGGACGGGCAGACGATTGCGGCCTTTGAGCGGCACGGCGCCCAGGATCATCGCGCCGTGGTCTGTCGTCGCGATGGCACCGAACGGCGGTTATTGGCGACATTCACGAGCTCGATGGTGCCCAAGGCCTGCAGCTTCAGCGACGACGGTAGCGAGTTGGTGGTCGTGCTGACCGACGGCCTGCGGTCCTCGAAGCTGATGGTGATCGACGTCAGTGATGGTCACCAGCGTGAGGTTGCTACCGTGCGCGGGGTTGCGGGCGTCGGCCTGGCGGTGGCGACCGAGCAGAACTGTGCTCTGTGGTGCCTTCGCACGACCGCCATGTCGACGGCGATGGTCGTGGTCTCCTCCCTGGCCGATGGTGTGACACACGGGCTCTACCCCGGGCCCGGCCTTGCCTCCTTCCCCAGCATCAGTGCGGACGGAACGAAGATCGTCTTCCAGGTGCAACAGCATCTGAGCGAGCTGGTGGAGGTCGAGGTGGATCCCAACTCCGGGATACCGAACAGCACCGTCAGGGTGCTCAGCGGCACCCGCGGCGCCGGCCAGCCGCGCCTGTCGCCCGACGGCAGACGGCTGACCTTTCAGTCGGCCCGCGGTGACCTGTGGGTGATGGATCGGGCGACTGGCAGCATTGGTCCTCTGCTCACAACCGGAGAGGCATCCTTCAACCCGGCATGGTCGCCCGACGGGCGTATGGTGGCCTACTCGTGCCTCAAAAACGACCGTAGTGCCTTGTGGCTGGCCGGGGCAGACGGCAGCGATCCGCGGCGAATCACCGACGGCAACAGCAACTGTTTTCAGCCAGTGTGGCACCCTGACGGTCGCCACCTTCTCTTCATTTCAGACCACGGAGGCCCGGAAGAGCTTTATCGAATGGACATCGACAGCGGTGAGACGCTGCGCCTGACCAGCGGAGGGGCGGCCAACCCGGCCGTGTCACCGGACGGTGAGCGGGTGGCGTTCTCGTCGGGCCGTGAAGGGGGAACCAGCCTCTTGCAGGTCGCCCGCCTCGATCCACATTTGTCTTCCATTGCGGTGGAATGGCAGCGCTCGGTTCTGATCAACCGTTGGGTCGGCGCCAAAGCACGTTTTTCGCCGGACGGTCGCTGGTTGGCCTTTGACCAGCCATCGGGGCCGGTGGGAGGCGACGTGTGGGCGGTGCCAGTCGTCGGCGGTGGAGAGGTCGATCCGGTACGCTTGACCTCTTTCCCCTTCACGGCGAGTTTGCTCGGGTGGTTCGACTGGGGGGTTGACAACCGCCTGGTGGTGACCGCGACACGTGCTCGCATCCGTGTACTGATGTTCGAGGAAGGCGATCAGTGGTTGGAGCGGCTGGGTTCTTAGCCCGTTCCCGTCCAGAAAGTCTGGATGGGAACTAGCCCGGGGCAAGGGTATACACCTGAGTCAGGTTGATCGTGAAAGACGGCCAGAAAGCCATATAGGGCAT
>CAZCEX010000518.1:0-3514 GCA_964497785.1 uncultured Thermoanaerobaculia bacterium
ACCAAACGCCGCCCGAAAGGCGCCGCCAATTCTATTCGGTACACCCTCCTAGCCCTGCACTTCTTACCAATATTCGAAGCGAAGGGTGGGAGGCGCCGCGCTGGCCGGCGATCTCGTTGTTGAGTAAGCGCAGACATATTTACGATATATCGAGCGAACGAATCGAGAAAGCGCCGACCAGTGTGGTGCATCGCGCCCTGCAGCCGGAGATTGGTGAGAAGTGCAGGCTAAAGACTGACGAGGAACGAGCGTAGGTCAAAAGCCAGGCGTTCACGCATGCCAGCGGCGAGAGGGTCGATTTCGGCGGCTAGCGTTCCCGACAGAACCACATCGTTCTCTTCCCGCTGCGCGGCCAGTGCCATAAATGGAAACCCCTTGATCATCGACACCGCCAGCCAGCCCGTCTCGTTGGTCTCGAGAGAGAACTCGACCCCCGGGCGACCCTTTCCTCTGGCCACCAACCGGTCCCCGTTGACCTCCACATTGTCGAAGCCGACGCCGCGACGGAAAAAGGCCTCGGGATCCTGCCATGTGGGTGCTGTGACCGCGATCGCTCGGGCAACCTCCATCGTTGCCTCTCCGTCCGGGCAATCGTGGGTCGGTATTCGATCGAGGATTCCCGGGTCACAGCATTGCCGCCGCACCAGGCATCTCTCGATCGTGGCGCGCCAAGCTGGCGTGACCATGCGACTGAAGAGGTCCTCGATTTCGACTACACCATTTCTAACCAGAAATCTTGCCGTGTCATCGAACCAGAGCACGTCGAATATCGGGCTGGGGCCAGGGGGTGGCTCTTTTGTGGAAAGCTGCGTTCCTTCACGACCCCCGGCTTCCCGGAGAACGTCCGTGCCTTTCCTCCAGTACATACCATCCGGTCCTTGTTGTTCGGTTGACGTGGTCACCACGGGAAGCCCGGGGCTCAGGAGACCGTCGCCAACCTCAATCCATGGCCAGGGACCGCCAAAAGCCTGCCCAGACTTCAGGGTTCCGTCAACCATGGCCGCCAATACCCGCGCACACTCCAGTGGTCCACTGAACCATGCCTGCGACGAGGGCGCCTCCTGGGGGGGCTGGTCCTCTTGCCCCCCGAGCAGTGGTGTCTTTCGGGCGACAAGGGCCGCACCGGCGAGGCCGTCGCGTTCGGTCTCAGTCATTCTTTGAGATCAAGCCGACGAAGAACTCGTGCACCCGCGTATCGCGCCCCAATTCGGGGTGAAAGGTCGCACCGATCACCAATCCCTGACGCACGAGCACCGGATCGCGGCCGAACCAGCCGAGAACCTCGACGTCGTCTCCTACCCGTTCGATGCGGGGAGCACGAATCAATACACCGTCGGTTTCTGCGGGTTTTCCGAGGACATCGGCCAGCCTGATCTTTTCGATGGACGAGTGCACCTGGCGCCCATAAGCATTGCGCACAACGTCGATATCGAGGACGCCGAGACTGTTTTGTTCGGGAGCAACGGAGCGGGCCAGCAATATGACCCCGGCGCAGGTGGCAAGCACCGGTAAACCCTGGTGTATGCGTCTGGCGATCTTGCCGTCCAGCTCTTCGGCCTGCATCAGGCGCAGCATTGCAGAGGACTCACCGCCCGGTATCACCAACGCCCCGACTGCAGCCAGGTCATCGCTGGTCCGAACCGGCATCGTCTTGTGGTCAAGGCGGTCGATGATCTTGGCGTGCGCCGCAAAATCGCCCTGCAGAGCCAGGACGCCGACGCGTGCCATCACCACCCGCGGCGGGACAGCATCTCGTCGGGTGTGAGCTTGCCTGAGTCGATCCCCGACATGGGTGTGCCGAGACCGCGGGAGATCTCCAGGAGGCGGGCGGGATCATTCCAGTGCGTCACCGCCTCAACGATCGCTTTGGCCCGCACCTCGGGGTCATCCGCTTTGAAGATCCCGGACCCGACGAATGCTGCTTCGGCGCCCAACATCATAACGAGTGCTGCATCGGCGGGCGTCGCGATACCGCCGGCTGCAAAGTTGGGAACCGGCAAGCGTGCGTTTTCGGCCACCCAGCACACGAGCTCGAACGGCGCCTGCAGCTCTTTTGCGTGGGCCATGAGTTCGTTCTCGTCGAGCACACCAAGAACCCGTATTCCGCGCTGCACGGCTCGCATGTGACGCACGCCTTCGACGATGTCTCCCGAACCGGCTTCGCCCTTGGTTCGCATCATCGCCGCACCCTCTCCGATTCGACGCAGCGCTTCACCGAGGTTTCGGCAGCCACAGACGAAGGGAACCGCGTACGGGTGTTTGTTGATGTGGTTTTCATCATCCGCAGGCGTCAATACTTCGCTCTCGTCGATGAAGTCAACCTCTAGAGCTTCAAGCATCTTGGCTTCAGCGATATGTCCGATGCGGCATTTGGCCATGACCGGAATCTGCACCGTGGCCTGGATCTCCTCGATCTTCTCGAGAGCAGCCATGCGTGCGACCCCGCCGTCGGCCCGAATGTCGGCCGGAACCCGTTCGAGGGCCATCACGGCGGCCGCCCCGGCGTTCTCTGCGATCTTCGCCTGTTCAGCGGTGGTGACATCCATGATGACTCCACCCTTCAACATTTCG
Source organism: uncultured Thermoanaerobaculia bacterium (assembly GCA_964497785.1). Lineage (GTDB taxonomy): Bacteria > Acidobacteriota > Thermoanaerobaculia > Thermoanaerobaculales > Sulfomarinibacteraceae > CAZCEX01. The sequence continues at coordinate 2,572 of CAZCEX010000518.1, forward strand.
GCCAGTCCAACCTTGACCTGATACTTTTCATCGAGGAGCTGCATCTCAACCTCCGAACGAGAGCATTCTAGCCGGTTTTTTGTTACTGGTGTAACCCACGCCAAACCTGTCCCGTTAAGTCAGGTTGATTGTGAGTGACAGCCGAGAGGCAACAAAGGGCAATTGAACCGCAAAGACGCCAAGAGCGCAAAGGGCGTCTTTATGACATTTTGCCTTTTCTTTGCGGCCTTCGCGTCTTTGCGGTTCAATTTTACGCCGCCGCGGTGAGCATCGAACCTGATTTGTGGGCATACCTTTGACCCGCACTACCCAGCCACTTTTTTCTCCGGTTGGCGGCGCCGAAGGCGCAGCAGAGAAACCAGGTTCACCAGCACGTGGGCGAGGGCCGCCGCCGGGTATCCCCAGTGTTCGAAGAGTAGACCAAAAACGATACCCATCGCAAATGCGACGACCGGCCACATCCACAGACGGCGATCCGGGACCATGTGAAGCACCGCGAACAGGAGCGCGGCCGGGAAGAGGCCGATCCAGTCCTGAAGGAGGCCTCTGAGGAGCGCCTCCTCGCACAGGCCAGACAGGAGGGCAACCGCGATGACATCGGTCGTGCTCCATTCACGAACCAGAGCAGCCTGCCATCGTTCGAGGTCTCGCAGCGCAGGAATCCAGAGCAGGGCATAAAGAACGAGCACGCTCACGGCGGCGCCAGCGACACCCATGGCCGCGGCGGCGGCCCAGGTTGTGTGCGGGAGAAGCGCCGTGGCCGGACCAGACTCACGAAGAGCGAGGCCAATGAGAGCCAGGACCCCCATGACCCCCTCCTGATGGAGCAACGTGGTCGCGCGGAGATTGGGGGGGTCGATCGACCAACGGTCGGTCACCGGTTGTTACGCCTCTGTCTCCGTGCTCTCCACGGACGTGTCGTCTTCTGTCTCCGTGCTCTCCA
>CAZCEX010000519.1:0-3503 GCA_964497785.1 uncultured Thermoanaerobaculia bacterium
AGTCTCCCGGCGGATCCCGGCCTGGCGTGATTCCTTTGCGGGCGAGATGCCCCAGGAGGTTGGTGCAGATCGCCGGCGAGAATTGCTCGCCTTGTCTCCTACCACGCGCTGGTGGTGCCATCTTCGAAGCCGTCGCCGAAGATGATCCCGACCGGTGCGTCGCGAACGCAGCGCACGAAATTGTCGAGTCGAATGGCATCGCCCTGTGGGGCGTTCCCATGGTAGTAGCCGTAGGGTACGTAGGTGTAGTCGCTGAGCTCGCCTTCTTTGGGATCACTTCGTTGGCAGCCGGCGCCGTGCGCATCCAGCCACGAGCCGTTCATGTAGCCCGTGCCGCGGCCGAAGGCCACATAGGCCGCCGCCCGTCCCGGGTCCTCACTCGAGTTGGCGTGAGTCGTGCTGCTCCAGTACCACGGGTAGTCATTCTCGAGATTCTCGTTGCTGATGTTAGTGCAGCTAAAGAGTGAATCGAGAGCTGCGGAGGAGGTGGTGTCCGGCGAGCGAGAGTAGTCGACGATACTCTGCAACTCCTTGGCATTGGGCAGGCGCCAGTCGGAGTATTCGGGCAGCACGAGGTTCTCGCAGTGGTCGAGGGCCTCAGCCCAGCGCATGCCGGCGCCGCTGTCCGCCGGCTGCCACATCAGGCCGGTGGCGGCGTCGGTGATTGTGCCGTCTTGGTTGTCACGGAAGTTGTTGACGCCGTAGTCGGTATTGCCCCGCACCAGACGGATGTACTGGACCATGCTGCCGCCGCCAGGAGCGCCGTCGCGCGGGTAGCCCTTGATGCGCCCATCGGCGAAGTTTACGCCGAAGACCGTGGCATCACCGTTCATGGTGGTGCTCACGTACTCGGTGCTCGACCAGTACTGAGCGTCGATGATGCGTTCGCCGGCCGCCACATCACCCCAGCCGAAGGCGAAGTAATCGGGATCCACGAAGGGCACGAGGTTGACTGGGTTCGGACCCGACGGGTCGGTGCCGCGGAAGTCCATGAGGGAGTAAAGCTCCTTGATCGACGGCACGCGCCAGTCCGAGAAGCCCCCGTAGCCGGCGGCGTTGAGCGCGGTCACGTAAGCCGGCAGCTCGGCCCAGGTCATCTTGTCTGCGGAGTCGATGCCTCCGTCGCCGTCGGTATCTGGGCTTTGAATCCAGACCAGACCGGTGTTGTTGTCGAGCACCGTGAGCCCGTCGGCGCTGGTGGTGTAGCTGGGCTGCCGTCCCTGATAGTGCGCATCCTGGCCGTAGAAATATTCACCCTCGGCCGGTGCCGGGATCTCGGAGCTGCCGTTGTAATAGACATACTGCCCGGTGTCCACGACCGGATAGCCCAGGTCGCCGGTGTGGTCGTCCGGATTCAGGCCGGTGTAGGACTCCGCGTAGCGCTCGACCCGAAACACTTCAGCGCCCCACTCGTATTCCCAGACCGTATCGCCAACTGAGTTGACCTCGAAGAACCTTCCGGCCGGGCCGTCGCAGATCAAGGTGTTGCCGTTGGCCAGTCGCTGAGAGCCGGAGATGTGATCCGCATAGAATCCGGCCACCGGACTGGCCTGATAGCTCCAGCTTGGCGCACTCGGGCCGAAGGGCAAGGCGGAGTCATAGCTACCGTCGGGCAGCACCGGCGGCACGATCTCGTCGATCGTCGAGAAGTCGCCTGCGGCCCGACCCCGGCCGTTGTTGAAGATCAGAATGTTGCCGACGCCAGGCAGGCCGTCGGTGATCCATTCGGCATCGTGCTGCACAAAGAGCTGCTGATCGCTCGCACCGTAGGCCTGCGGATTGCCCCAGCGATAGAGCAGCTCGCCGCCCATACCGCTGGTGCCGCCGCTGTGTCCAGCCGCCTGAGCAGTCGTGGTGCTGTGGTCGATGATCCAGATTTCCGAGAAGTTGTGCACGCTGATCACGATCTGGTCGAGCTCGGCGTTGTAGTCGATGGAGTTGGTGTGGTTCCAGTCGGCCGCCGGGGTCTGCACGAAGTTGAGGTCAACGAGCTCGGGATGGTCAGCGACCACACCGTAGTTTGCCTTGCTCGCGTCGTAGTCCTGGATCAGGTGATCCCAGACGTGCCACTGCCACACGATGCTGCCGCCTGAATCCACCTCGATGATGTGGTCGGGCCACAGCTCGTCGTCGCGCAGCAGGTTGGGGTTGCGTCCGGCGGCAATGGCCTCTGCTTCGCTCTTGAGCTCCCAGGCGATCATCAGGACGTTGCCATTGGGCAGGGCCTCCACATCGTGGTGGTGCCGGTATTCCGCCGAGCTGTAATCGAAGGACCAGACCAGATTGCTCTCCCAGTCGATCTTCTCTACCCGGCCGCCGGCGCCGCCGACGTTGAACGAGCTCCCGCTCTTGGCCGTACGCAGGAGGGTGGAATCCTCCAGAAGGTAGACGGACTGTCCGGGTTGATAGGCGCTGGACCAGCTGTGAACCATCACCCCGTCGTTGTCCATCAAATAGGTCTCGGTTTCGCGATTGGGCGCAATGAGATTGTACCCGTCGAAGATCTCAGCCTCGGTGCTCGTCACCGATGCCAACGCCAGGACCACTGCGATGAGGGCGACCTGTGTTCTCATTTCTCTTTCCCTTCCGGTCCGTCCGAGCTGTGGCGACCTCGTATCTGTTCACAGCATCGGTTACGGCGAGGGAAGAGTCTTCAACGGCCGGTAAGGGATTCGTAAGAGATGTAAACCCGTACTTCTCTTTACATCCTTTACAGGTTCCTTACAGAGACTTGGGGACTCCACCCCCGCGGCCACCCATTCTTGGAAAGTAGACGAGCTGACTCGTGCGCTTTTTTGTTACGGCAACTCTGGAGTTCACCGGGCGAGTCGGTTCGAACAACTGATGATGGAGGGTTATCGTGAAGAGATTCGGCATGATGAGATTCGCATGGATGCTGGTTGTTCTTGGAGCCGTAACAGCAGTCGGGATTGTGGGCGCCGGGCCGGCATACGCAGATGAGTCGGATGTCTTCTTCGATGACTCATACGTCCACGAGGTTTACATCACCTTCACCGACTCGAATTGGTACAGCACGCTTTATAACAGCCATGCCAACGACGCCGACGACCCGTACTTCCCGGCTGCTGTCGAGTGTGACGGCGTAGCCTTCGATCCGGTCGGCGTTCGCTTCAAGGGCAACTCTTCATTCAGCATCCCGGGGGTCAAGAAATCCTTCAAGATCGACTTCAACGAATATGACGACGATACGACCTTTGTCGGGCTCAAGAAGCTGAACCTGAACAACGGCTTCAAGGATCCGACCATGATGCGCGCGAAGATCTTTTTGGATTTCGCCAGTGCGTATGTTCCAACCGTTCGAGCGGTGCACACGCGTCTTTACGTCAACGGCACGTACTGGGGCCTGTACACGGCGGTCGAGCAGGTCGACAAGACCTTCGCCCAAAGCCGCTTCGGCGACGACGAGGACGGCAACCTGTTCAAGGGCGCAGCTTCAGACGACCTGTCGGGTCCGAACTCGGACTTCGGGTCGGACCTCACCT
>CAZCEX010000520.1:0-3503 GCA_964497785.1 uncultured Thermoanaerobaculia bacterium
GCCGGACTCCAGTTTCCGGCCGCCGACGGAGCAGCTCGTAGGGTCCATGCTGTAGGCAGCGGCAGCTCGCTCCGGCTGAGTGCGCATTGGGGAACGAAAGCGCGCCCAGCGGGGCGTGCCATGCACGACGTTGTGACCGAGTGTTTCTACCTACGGCAGCCGCATCCTCATAACGTCGATGCTTGGCAACCCTCGGGGAGGCCGTTGCGGCCGTGATGCCCAGCCTCTGAAGTAGGCCGCCGCTCGCTTGAGCAGCGTGGTCGCAGCCTTTTCGGTCCCCTTCGCGCGACCGCGCTGCTCATGCGACGCTGGGATGGCCGTCCAACGGCATCCCAGAAGGCCGGAGGCGGGTACTGATCCGACCAAGCACACCCCAGGCGACCCGGAGCCGCAGGCGGGACGCCTGCTCCCACCAAGACAGTCGTCACGACTCGGTCATCCGGCATCTGGTCGGGCGGCTACCAGGGCCGCGACCACCGCGTGCCGAGCCCCGGCCCGTACAAGATCGCATTGATGAACAGGCGTTCGCTCTCCTTCATCCACCGGCGAAAGGTTGGATCCTCAGCAAATAGAATCACCTGACCGCGACCGACGGACTCCCTGGTGGCATAGGCGGTGTGGGCCAAGCGCGCCGCCCCTTCGGGCCAGAGCAATCCGCCACGATGCAGGTGGCCGATCGAGGAGAAACGTGCCGCCACGGCAACCGGCGGACCGGCGATCAGCGAGTCGTTGCTCCTGAACCACACTGTCATGCTGTCACCGAGGCCGAAGTTCAACCACAGCTCCTCGTCGAGATCGACCCGCAGCATGGCGCCCCGCGGCATGAAGGACTGAAGTCTACGATCCGCCTTTTTGAGATCCTGCTCCTCCGGGGTCTTTTTCCCGGGCGGAAGGACTTCCTTGAGCCACTCGTGCATCTCCATCGGCGCACCACCCAAAGGCGTACCGACATCGACGCCCTGGGCAAAGGGCCTCGCTCCGGGGCCAAGGATCGGCGCAACATCGTAGGGGGAATCCCTGGAAACGTCCGGTGCACCACCCTCTCCGGAGTCCTTACCAGCTTTCGAGGGCTGGACCCTGACACCGGCTGCCGTCAACTGCCCCGCAGCTTCTGCATCAATCGCATCGATGCTCCAGACCGGCGGTGGTGAGGCTTCTACAGTCTGAGCGCGAAAACGCGCCCGGGTGAGTCCGGTCTCCTCATCGGCCAGCAAACGCGCGCCACCACCGATGCCGATCGCCGTTCCACCCGCTTCGACCCAACTCCGCAGGCGGTCGACACCACCCGGACCGAGCAGGTCTCGATAGGTCGACGGTCCACCCCAGACGGGTGGAAAGACCAGCACGTTGTACCTCGCAAGATCCGTAACGCGGAAACGGCCGATATCGAGGCCGCTGAATCTGAGACCGATCTCATGATCAAGTAGGTGCCAGATCGAGCCGTAGGCGGTGGTCGCCACCGGCATTCCGGTGAGCACACCGACGCGTGGCGAAACGAGGCTCAAAAAGTGTGAGCCGCCGAGGTAAGGACCGTCATCGGAGCGGGACGTGGCGACCGCATGGAGGTCGATGCCGTACCGGGCGCCGAGTCGGTTCACGACCTCATCCACGTTCTCCCGGTTGCCCTCCTTGCGGATCACTATCGCGCCGCGGTCGAACGAGCGACCGCCGATGGCGAACGGCTTTTCGCCGATACGCACCGTCACACCCTCCTGGAGCAGGCCTGTCAGGAAGGGCGCCGAGCGATCGGGACCACCGTCGACAACGATCGATGTCCACGGACCGGACACGGATGTCCCGGTGCCTTCTTCGCCACCGGTCCATGCTTGCCAATCGCCTGTAGGTACTGAAGGACCCCAGTAGGCGGACAATCCACGAGCCAGGGGCAAGGACCAGGAGGTGGTCTCGTACAGGCGGCTCCCTTTGCCCCGTTCAATGTACTCGCGCTCTTCACTCAAAAATCCGCTCTCCATTGGTACGTGGGGGTCAAGAATGACGCGGGCAAGAGCGCCCGAAGGCTGGTCCAGACGCACCAGGAGTGATCCAGGTTGCAGCTCGGCGGCGACGTTACCACCGGTCCTGATATCCCTCAGGCCTGACCCTTTCGCGGCTGTGCCGCGCAGCACCTGGACCTCGATACCCTGGTCGACGAGCAGCTCTGCGAACGACCCGAGCCTGTCGGGATCGCGGGAATCGGGAGGAAAGACCCAGCAGGCCACGGCGCTTTTGCCTTGCGCCACGATCTCGCGTCGCGCCTCGATCTGGTCTCGGAGCACCGCTGGGGCGTTATCGACGAGGGTCGTGAGGTTGGCGACCGACGAGGCGAGCTGATGCTCGACTGCCTGGGCGAAGGTGCGTACCGTGCCCCCTCGTTTGCGAACCAGGGTTCCGGAGGTGCCGGACATCTCGTAGAGGATGCCCACAGCACCGTGATAGGAGGCCCACGACGATCCGTAACCCGGGAAGAACTCCTCGTTCCACTCGCCGGTGAAGTAGGGATAACCCCTGGCGTCGAGAGCAGCGGCCTGGTCATCCGAAAACGGATGCTCCCAGGTGCGGGAGCTCGACGGTAGGTGGGGATTGAAAGGATGTCGCGGCGGGGCAAAAAGGTACGTTGCGTTGTCTCCCATCTCGTGGCTGTCGACCACGAGTTGGGGCACCCAGGCCGCGATCTCGCGGGAGCGAGCGCTCTCGGGGTGGACCATCGTGAACCAGTCGCGATTGAGGTCGAAGAGGTAGTGGTTGCCCCGGCCCATCGGCCAGACCCCGGTATGGGAGAGATCGTCCTGATCGGGATTCACCGTCAGGTGGGCAAAGCTCAGGGTCTGGGCCAGATAGCGCGCCCGGCCGTCCGGGTTCTCGCACGGGTCGATCAGGATCAGCAGCCGCCGACGCACCGTCTGAGCGGGTTCATCCTCGCCCGCGACCAACCAGTAGGCAAGCGCTGCCGCGGCGTCGATGCTGCTCAGCTCGTCTCCGTGAATGCCGTACGCCATCCACGCCACGGCCTTCTGGTCCTTCAGGTCTCGCTTCGCTTCGATACGAGGATCCAGCAACCGCCCGTGCTCCTCCTTGAACTGCTCGAGGTGCTCTATCGTCTGCTCGTCGGAGATCGCCATATAGACGAGCGGCCGACCTTCGTGGCTTTGTGCGTACTCGAACAGCGAGGCTCGGGGGGAAGCATCGGCCAGGGCCCGAAAGTAGCTCAGGACCTCATCCGTTCTGAGTGGCCGCAAGGCCGGCTCGACGCCGGTGGTCTCCTGCTGAGTGGGGATCGCGGAGTCGAAAACGGCATCTGGAAACAGCCGGTCGAGGGAAATGCCCTGCAGGCCCTGATTCAACCCGCCAGCGAACGAGCAGGAAACGAGCAGCAGCGCTGCTACCAGGACGAGGCCTGTTGATCTCGGGTTGTTGCTTTGAATCCGGTTACGCATGATGACCCTCCGGCCCAGAATTCAAATGAGGGTATCACTGCAAACGATCTCGACCCCGCCGGCCGTACA
>CAZCEX010000521.1:0-3501 GCA_964497785.1 uncultured Thermoanaerobaculia bacterium
AATCCGCCGGAAAATGGCCTCAAACGACCCACCGAAATCCATCCACCCTCTATGCGCTACACACTCCAGGCATGAGATCATCCGAACAGGAGCGAAGGAGATGAAGATCCTGATCGCGCCGGACTCGTTCAAGGGCACCATGAGCAGTGCTGAGGTTGGTGAGATTATCGCCACGGCCTTTCGCCGGAACCTGCCGGCCGCTGAGATCGTCGTGCTTCCGATGGCGGACGGTGGTGAAGGCACGACCGATGCGGTAATACATGCCACCGGCGGCGTGAAACACACCGTAGGTGTCGAGGGCCCGCTCGGTAGACGTACCGAAGCCTGTTACGGGCTCCTGCCCGACGGCCGAACGGCGGTGATGGAGATGGCTTCGGCGAGTGGTATTGAACTCGTGCCTCGTGATCGGTTGGACCCGCTGCGGGCGACCACCTTCGGTACTGGCGAGCTGATGCGCGCAGCCCTCCACAGTGGGGTCCATGAGCTCATTCTCGGCATCGGCGGCAGCTCGACGGTTGACGGAGGCGGCGGCATGGCCCAGGCCCTGGGTTACCGGCTGCTCACCGCGGCTGGCGACGAGTGCGGCAGGGGTGGCGGGGCGCTCGAGACCATTGTGGCGATCGACCCGTCAGGCGTTGATCCCGCTCTGCGCGATTGCAGGATCAGGGTGGCCTGCGACGTCACCAACCCGTTGCTGGGCGAGTTCGGCGCCGCGGCGGTTTACGGCCCGCAGAAGGGCGCGAACCCGGCGATGGTCCAAAGGCTCGAAGCGGGCCTTGCCCACCTCGCTGAGTTGTGGAAGGACGCCGCAATGGTGGCGTCGGTCGAAGATCCAGGTGATGGCGCGGCGGGCGGCCTCGGGGCCGGCTTGCGAGCCTTTTGCGGCGCCGAAATATCCCCCGGCGCCGCCCTCGTTGCTGAGATCACCGGCTTCGACCGGGAAATTGGAAAAGCCGACGTTCTGGTCACTGGGGAGGGACGCACGGACGAGCAGGCCGCGCACGGCAAGCTTTGCCCGGTGCTCGCGGCCAAGGCGAAGGCTGCCGGCGCGAAAACCATCCTGATCTCGGGCGCAGTTGCCGAGGATGCTGCCCCTATGCTGCACGGTTTCGACGAGGTGTACTCCTCGACCTCGGATTCTGCCGATCTCGATCAAGCCATGAGAAATGCACGCCAGAACCTGGAAACGGTCGCCACATCCGCCGCCCGCGAGCTGGCCCGGAGTCTGCCGCAAGACCAGTAGAGCAGAGGCTCTGCGCAGTTATGATAGACCCATGTCATTCCTGCTGAGACTCGTGATGTATGGGCTGGTAGTGGTCGGCGTGGGTCTGCTCGAGCACGTACCCGATTGGCATCGGCAGAATCTCGAAGCCCACCTGAAGGAGTGGCGGTAGTGATCTCTCGGCTATGATGGCCGCCATGAAGACGATCCGTTGCATCGGTCTGTGGTTATTCTGTTTCTCCGTGATTCTCCTGGGTTCGTTGGCGGTCGCCGAGGTCGGTACCAGCACCCTGGTCGTCTGTGCCCCCGGCTACCCGGGTTCGACCGCGGAGGCCCAATCGGCTATGGACGACCTGGCGTCTGCGCTCGCCGTGCAGGCGGGTATGAAGTCGGAGGCCCTCGGTGCCGTGTATTTCGAGGACGAAACGGATGGTGTCGCGGGCCTCGGGCAGGAGAACGCTGCCCTCGCGCTGGTGACCCTGCCATTTTTTCTCGAACACCGCAAGGAGCTCTCGCTGCAGCCTGTGGCCCAGGCTGTGCAGTTCGAGCGGATGGCCAACGAGCCGTGGACCCTCGTCGCCGGAGCCGGGCGCATCATGGCGCCCGGCGACCTTGCAGGGTGGGAAATCATGAGCCTTGGCGGTCACTCACCGGCGTTCGTCCGTGGAACGGTGTTCGACGGCTGGGGAGAGGTTCCCGATGATATCGACATCGTGTTTTCGAGTCGGGTCCTGACCGCTTTGAGGCGCGCCGCGAAGGGAGAGAACGTCGCCGTCTTGCTCGACGGTGAGCAGGCTGCGGCCCTCGATCGTCTTCCCTTCGCGGACGACCTCGTCGTCGTTCGCACAACCGAGCCGGCGCCGACGTCGCTGCTGTGCTCGGTGGGAGACCGACTGTCGACCGAAAGCTCGGCCGGTCTGGTCGACGCCGCGATGGGGCTGGGCGATACCGAAGCAGCTGCCGATGCTCTCGCAGCGGTTCGAATCGACCGATTCGTGGCCCTCGATACCGACGCCCTGGATCGGGTGACCGGGGCCTTCGACCGGGCCAACGAGTGATTCGGCGCTCCGGTCTTTCCGGCGTCGTACTCCTGGCCCTGATCGTGGTGACGTCGGGTTGTGTCTCGGCGCTTGGCGACCCCCCGGAAGTCGAGCAGCTCGTCGGCCAAGGCGAAGGCACGGGGGGTGCGTCCCGGGACGCGACAGCGCTTCGTGATGAGGCAGCCGCACTGTTGCAGAGGCTCCAGGACGCGGCGGCAGTCGACCGGGCTCGACGGCTCTTCCTCGAGGCGGCGGCGCTGGATCCCACGTGCTTCGAGTGCTACATCGGTGCGTCGCGCGCCACAGCCTGGCTCATCGAGCACGAGGAGGATGGCGAGCGACGTGAGGACCTTGCGGTCGAGGGTGTTCAGATCGGCCAGCTGTGTGGCCGAGCTTTCCCCGACAACCCGGAGTGCCGTTACAGATTGGCCTTGGCTGTGGGTCAGCAGGCCCGGGAACGACCGTCCACCGGGTCTGATGGCGTCGATGTGATGGTTGAGCTGCTCGAGCAGCTCATCACCGAGGCGCCGGAGCTCGACTCGGCGGGCCCGTACCGGGTGCTCGCCCTGGTTCTCCTGCGGGCGCCCGGATGGCCATCTGGTCCTGGCGATCCGGAGTACGGTCTCGCTAATGCTCGAGCTGCCGTCGATCTCTACCCCGATTACGCGCCCAACCAGCTGGTCCTCGGCGAGGCTTTGGCGGAAAACGACGAGCCAGCGGAGGGACGTCGGGCCTTTGAACGGGCTGTCGAGCTGGCAACCCGGCTCGACGACAACGAGCATCCGGAGGCGGGGGAGTGGCGCGACGAGGGTATGCAGGCGCTGGCCGACATGGAGTGAGCAGCGTTTTCGGCTACGATTTCGAGCACGAGCACGAGCACAAGGATCGCCGAGCCGCTGACGAGGTAAAACAGGGGCGCGATGGGGAAGCCGGGCATGCGGTAGCGCAGGAGTCCGAGGCGGCGGAGCCGAAAGACTCCGGCGATTGCCAGCAGCGGGAAGAGGCCTAGCCCACCCTTCTCACCAAGGGTCGCAGCGAAAGGTGCAAGACGCAATGAGATTCGGTGACCTCGCAAGATGAGGGAGCGAAGTCGTACTTGCGGTACGTAGGGACATCGCGCTCCGACCGCAGGGCGGGTGGGCCGAACGCCCGAGGCCACGTAGTGGCCAGCGTGGGCTGGAGCGAGCGAATCGAGAAAGCGCCGAAGGCCGTTGTGCTTGCGCCTTGCAGCCGGACATC
>CAZCEX010000522.1:0-3479 GCA_964497785.1 uncultured Thermoanaerobaculia bacterium
ATCTCCTCCGGCTCTTGCCCTACCATCACGCTATGGCCAAAGTACTCAGAATGCTCGAGAAGATGGGATTTGTGAAAAGCACGGGCGGTTCCGGAGAGGGTGAGGCGGCGGACCACGTCGATGTGGTGCCGGTGGATCCAGGCCCACAGCCCGCGGAGGACAAGGAGCCCGAGATCCGCAAGGTCCGCTCGAGGCGGTTTGATGCGGCTTTCGAAGCCACGGCAGCAACCGACGGGCCCGAGGACTACCCGATCAACAAGATCTACGCCAGCGCCGGCATCGAAGAGCCGGAGCACGGCTTTACGGTCTATACCCTGCTCGACATGATGGATGCCGAGGAGTTCTCCGGGCTCGACGACGCCACCCGCGCCAAGGTCCTTGCGGGCATCTTGCGCCGCCTGCCGTCCGGATCGGTCTCGATGGACGATATCGTCGACGACGCAGCGGCCCGGGATCAGGCATTGGACGCCTTCGAGGCTTTTTTGACAGGGCGGGTGGCGCGGACCGAGCAGGAGCTCGAGGACATGAATCGTGAGCTGCAGGAGGAGATCGACGACTTGACTCGCCGGAACTCCGAGCTCATCGAAGGCAACCGTGCCTCCATTGCTGCGGAGCAGGAGCGGCTCGCCACCTGGCGAAAGCGAAAGCAGATCGAAGAAAACCGCCTCTATGAGGCGATTGAACCATTCGTAATGGCGAATCCGGTCAGCCTGACGGAGCTCGGGGGCGAAGAGATTCCGGGCTGAGGGCGATGTTGCAGCGAACAGCAATCAGCGAAGAGCGGCAGCGACAGCGATCAGCGGTCAGCAATCAGCGACGGCGAACAGCGGCAGCGACGGTGATCAGGAACTGGGGCAGCCAATACTTGTGAGTCTTTCCGATCGCCTTGACAGGTAAGGCGTTGGCCCCGAGACTGAAAACCCGGGAGGCCGAATGCGTCGTTTCTTGGTATTGATGATGTTCTTTGCGACCGTGCTGATCAGTACGGGCCTCGTGACAGGTGCGGGATCCGACCGAGTGGTGGTCAGGGTTGTTGTGACTGATCGGGCCGAGGTCAAGCTGGCGGCTTCGGTTGCAGAGCCGTGGGAGGTCGATCTCGAGCGGGGATTCCTCATCCTCGACGTCAGCCCTTGCGAGTACGATCGGTTGCTCGAGCTCGGCCTCCGCGTCGACATCGATCATGAGCTGACTCGGCGCCTCAATACGCCGCCCAAAAGGCTCGAAGGTCAGGTCGCCGGCATCCCCGGCTACCCCTGCTACCGTACGGTCGAGGAGACCCTCACGACAGGTGCGGCACTTGCTGCGGCCCACCCCTCACTCGCCTCCTGGATCGATATCGGCGATTCGTGGGAGAAGACCATGGCGGGTGGGCCGAATGGGTACGACTTGATGGTTCTCAAGCTAAGCAACAGCACAGTGACGGGCGACAAGCCCGATCTCTGGGTCGAAGGCGGAATTCATGCCCGAGAGTATGTGACCGCCGAGGCAGCAACCCGCTTCGCAGAGCACCTGCTCGGCAACTACGGCATCGACCCGGACATCACGTGGTTGCTCGATTGGCACGAGATCCACATTCTCCTGCAGACCAACCCCGACGGACGCAAGAAGGCCGAGTCCGGATTGAGCTGGCGCAAGAATACCGACAGCGACGACGGGTGCGGGTCATCGAGCGACTGGGGCGCCGATCTCAACCGCAACTTCGATTTCCAGTGGGCCTGCTGCGGAGGATCATCGAGCGATCCGTGCAGCTCGACCTACCACGGGCCCGGGGCCGCCTCCGAGCCCGAGTCGGCAGCAGTGCAGAGCTATGTGGCCGCAAGCTTTCCAGACTTTCGACCTGACGACCTGACGACGCCGGCGCCCAACTCGACAACCGGGATGTTCCTCGACCTCCACTCGTACGGCGGAGACGTGCTGTCGGTCTTCGGCTTTCAGGATCCGCCGAACCCCCCAAATGGGGCGGGAATCCTGCGCCTGGGGCGCAAACTCTCGTACTTCAACGACTACTACGCCCGGCTCGGCAGTGTGTACCCGGTCGACGGCTCGACCAAAGACTGGGCCTATGGGCGACTCGGGATCCCCGCCTATACGATCGAAATGGGCAGTGAATTCTTCGAACCGTGCTCGACTTTCGAGGCTACGGTGTGGCCGGACAACCTGGAGATGCTGCTCTATGCGGCCCGGTCGGTGGCGGCGCCGTACGTCCTGCCGGGTGGGCCCGACATCGTTGATCCACTTGTATCTCCGGTTCTGGTCGGGCCGGGAGACCCTGTCACCATCCAGGCGACAGCCGACGATGCCCTGTTCGGTCCGGGTGACGGCACCATGGCCTCGGCGCCGATAGCCGTCGCTGAGTTCTATCTCGACACACCGCCGTGGGCGCCTGGAGCGGTTGCCGTGCCCCTGTCTGCGGTCGATGGGACCTTCAATACCACCGTCGAGGCCCTGCAGGGGAGTCTGGATACAACCGGGATCCCGGATGGGCGGCACACTCTGTTCATCCGTGCCCAGGACGCGAGCGGGGATTGGGGACCGGTATCGGCGGTCTTTCTTCGCATCCAGGACCCGGCGACAGCGCCCCATCTCGTTGGCGTCGTCACCGAGCAGGGCACGGGGTTGCCGCTCGCGGCGACGATCACCGCCGGCGCCTTCTCAACCGCCTCGGTTGCAGGAGATGGGAGTTACGATCTGGTGGTCGCTTCGGGAAGCTACGAGGTCACGGCCTCGGCGCCAGATCACGGGAGGGTCACGCAGTCGGACGTCGTCGCTGTTGCCGGCGTTACGACGATCATCGACTTCGAACTCCTGCCGATGACGACCCTGCTCGACGACGATGTGGAGTCGGGGAATATCGCGTGGACCATCGACAGCGAAGTCCCTGGAGGGGTCAACTGGAGCATCGTTGCCGACGGCGCCTCCAACCATGTGTGGTTCAGCTCGGACGCCGACGTCACCAAGGACGACCGGCTCGTGGCCGGACCGTTCGCCATCAACGAAGGCGCCGTGCTGACCTTCAACCACCACTGGCAATTCGAAGGCAGCAGTACCTTCTGGGACGGCGCCGTGCTCGAGGTCTCTTTCGACGGGATCGTTTGGCAGGATGTGCTCGAAGCCGGGGGAACCTTCGTCGATGGCGGCTACACCGGGATCCTGTCGGCGGCGAGCAATCCCCTGAACGACCGGCAGGCATGGACCGGAGACTCGCCCGGAACTGTATACACCGAGGTCGATCTTTCGGCCGTCGTCGACAGCGACCTGTGGATCAGGTTCAGAATCGGCTGTGACTCGTCGTTCGGGGACGACGGCTGGTACGTCGACGATATCTTCTTTCAGACAACCTTCGATGAACGCCTGCCGATCTTCAGGGACGGTTTTGAGAGTGGTGACACCTCGGCCTGGTAGCAGGGTTCGGGGCAGGGGCAGCGATCAGCAATCAGCACAGCCTCTTGCAAAATTCCTGAGATCGCGGCCGGGGGTAA
>CAZCEX010000523.1:0-3475 GCA_964497785.1 uncultured Thermoanaerobaculia bacterium
AGCTTGTGGGGGGGTGTGATCGAGAGGAGGTCGGCGAGGCTGCCGAGGTAGCGTCCGGCCTCGACATGAATGTGCCTCTTCACAGGCCGCGGTTGGACCTCGAGACCCTCGTTGCGCCGGCGCAGGTAGGCGAGGGCTGCGATGAGCTTTGCCCGCAGGAAGGCGTCGGGCACAGACAGGGTGTCGAGAAGGGCGTCGACGGCCCCCTCGCCGCCCATCAAGGCGATTGTTTTTGGTACCGCCCGGCGAACCCAGATATGCTCGTCGGCCGAGTTCATGAACAGGACGAGGGCCTCGAGGGCCGGTTCACCATACGCGACGATGGCCTCGCGGGCATCGTGCTTGAGCCGGCGATTTCTCATCAGAGAGATGAGGGTTGGCACGTACAGGGGACTGTGGTCGCCGTAGGCGAGGCGGCGGCGAACTGCGGTAACCGCCTGCCGTACGACCCCGAGGTCGGCATCGTAAAAAAGCTGAATGAGCTCTTCGCGACCGGTTGATCCACGCAGCTGACCGAGGGCCTTGGCAGCTTCGCTGCGGATAATGGGGTCGCCGTCCGTCAACATTTCGGTGAGAGTCGAGGCGGCGCGCTGCCTCAACTCGCCTTCGCTGAGGTCGAGCAGAAACGCAACGGCGGCGGCGCGCAAGCGGGGGTCGGACTCGCCAAGCCGATCGCGCATCATGGCGGCGGCGTCCTCCCTCCGCAGGGTCGCCAGGGCTCCGATCGCGGTGCTGCGCACATCGGGGTCATCATCCCCGAGTGCTCGCTCGATCAGAGGCGCTGCGTCCATTCTTCCAACGGCCGCCAGTACCTGCATGGTCTGACGGCGAACCTCGGCGTCGTTGTGGTGGATCAGCAGAGGCGGGATGAGGCGCCCCTCGCCGTGATTCATGAGGATCTCGACACTGTGGAGGACCTCGCGCGCATCCGAGCTGCCCAGCGACTCGACCAGCGTCATGACCGTTGTTACATCGCCGAGGTCGATAGTCGCCGGATCGCCGCCGATGCTCGACTTGAGGCCTTCGCGAAAGGCCTGCACATACTCCCGGCGGGCCAGGGTGGCGACCCACAGCCACAGAACGATGATGGCCAAGGTCATCAAGCCGACGTGCTCGATCCCGAACAACCCGAAGGTCACTGGGAGGAGCAATACGGCCGCCGCCCCTTTCGCGAACCTTTGCACAAAGACATCGATAAAGGCCTTGCCTCGCCGCCGCATCGGCCCCGGGACCGGCAAAAAAAGCAGCTCCCTGGTCGCCTGATCGATGGAGTGGCGCAGGCCGCTCTCGCCGAGCTTGAGGCTCCATGCGGCGGCGAAGATCGCGGCCGGGAAGAAGCCGATGGCGAGGATGAGAACCCCGGTGGTTACGGCCACAGTCACCGGCAATACGCGCATGCCGAAGCCGACGCCGAGAGCGCGGTGGATGCGGCGGGTGAAGAGCAGCTGGAAGACGAATCCGAGCAGGCCCATGACCGCGAAGAAGATCCCGAATACTGCCGTTCGTTCGTCGAGATCGCTCGTGACGCGTTCGATAGCCCAGTTGAACTGCAGGTCGACCATCTGGCCGGCGACCATCATCAGCAACATCAGGAGGGCTATCAACTCGAGCAAACGAGAGCCGAGGACCGCGCGCATCCCGCCCCGCGCCTGATCGATCTTTACCTCCAACTCCTCGGTCTTGAGGATGCCGCGGGCCGGGGGGCGGACCTTCTCGATGAGAAGCACGATCAGGGGGACCGACAGCACCATCATCGCTGCTGCGATGAGGGTGTAGCGGGTTCCGAAGTTGGAGGAGATCGACCTCGCGATCAGCCCGCCGGGAATGCCGCCGAGCAGTCCACCGGCGCCGACGAAGGCGAACAAACGGCGCGCTTGACGGGGATCGAAGATGTGACTCGCGTACGACCACAGCTGGCTGACGGCGATGCCGAAAGCCGCTGTGACCCATACGTAGAAGGCAACCGATGCCCACCGTTCGTTCCAGTCGAGCAGCCAGAAAAAAGAGGCCAGAACCAGGCCATGAATGAGACAGAACTCGACGACGAGGCGTTGCGGCCGATAGCGCTCGGCCAACCTGGAGTAGAGCACCAGAACGGGCAGCGAGAACAGTGCGACGAGCAGGTAGACCCAGGGCAGCTTGTCGGCGCCGAGGCTGTCGATGAATGTCGCCTGGCGTACGCTCTTGACCGCATAGTGGGAGCAGGCGAGCACGAAGAAGTAGAGGAAGAAGAGCCACGCCGTGGATCGTTCGCCGCGCCGGATGTCGAAGGTGCCGGTGGCAAACGCAGGGAAACCCCCACCAGGTGGCGTTGCGCCGCCTCGTAGCTCGCCGCTGGATCCCCGAGGGGTGTCCCGGGTCGAAGTTACCTCCTGCCGGCTGGCTGGCCGCGCCGGCCGAACCCGCCGCGAAGGGCTCGGTCGAAGACCATTGGACAGATCCTTGCGAGCGCAATGAACTCGACCCTGAGACGCCGCGATCGGGTCATCACTGGGGGGGAATGCCGTTGAAATAGGATGTGATCGCGTCCTTGTCAGTTTCCCTGATCACGAGAAACTCCGCCCCGACGTCGTAGGCACCGTCATCTCTCGGGATCACGTAGACGACTCGTGCGACCGGTTCGACGACTTCGGCGTCGATCTTGATGAGCAACTGTACGACCGAGCCGGTCGGAAATCCGCGTGGGCTCGTGAAGAGGCAACCAGCGACGCTGAGATTGCGGGTCCGGGCCAGATCCTCGCCTATAGAATCTCCGAGCATCTCGACGAGCACGGCCTTGGTCGTTGGGATCCGGGGAAATCGGCGGCGGTTCGCGGACGTGTCCATTGTTACTCCGTGCCGTCTAGGCTACCACGGACGGCGGGGCTCGGTGGATCACGGGCAGAGTGGTAGGGTATCAGCCTCGGACGACGGAGGTGGATCCGAGTGGATGACAACGCACTCCCTTTGAGGCACATAGTGGTGCTTGACCTGTCTCGCATGCTGCCGGGGGCGGTCCTCGCGCGTCAGCTTCTCGACCTCGGCGCCCGCGTCATCAAGGTCGAGGCGCCGGACGGCGGCGACCCTATGCGACAAATTCCTCCTCATTGTGGCGGTGTCGGCGCCGCTTTTGCCGCACTTTACCCGGGCGCCGAGTCGGTCGCCCTGGATCTCCGCCTGGCTGCCGACGCCAGCCGGCTTCGGCGCATGGCGGCAGCGGCCGACGTCGTTGTGGAAACCTTCAGGCCCGGCACGATGGAGGGGTGGGAACTCGGCGCCAACGCTCTGTGCAGCACCAACCCCGGTCTCGTCTACTGTTCGATGTCGTCATGGGGAAGAGGCCCGGCAGGGAGGCGTCGCGTCGGCCACGATCTCAACTTCCAGGCCGCCACCGGAGCGCTCGACCTCGTCAACCAGGGTGGGGTGCCGGCTCTCCAGTTAGCAGATGTCGGCGCCGCCCTACTGGCGGGGACAGCCATCCTCGCCGCTTTGTTGC
>CAZCEX010000524.1:0-3471 GCA_964497785.1 uncultured Thermoanaerobaculia bacterium
GAACCCCGATACTACGGTCCAGAGCCGCATGTCCTGCCGTTGGACGACACCCCAGCATGGGCCCCCCACAAGGGATGCGGAGTATAACAACTTTCAACTCGGGGTCAAGTTGCTTCTAGCGCATTTCTTTTCTCATCCTCACCATACGTCTCAACGGTATCGCATTGGAAACGATGAGGATGAGAAAAGAAATGCGGGCCTTGTCGGATCTAATCCTGCTGCGCGTTCCACCGCAGGTAGGCCTCGATGAAGCCGTCAATATCACCGTCGAGCACCCGATCCGTATCGCCCACCTCGTGGCCGGTTCTGAGGTCCTTGACCATTCGATAAGGCTGGAGGACGTATGAACGGATCTGGCTCCCCCAGGCGATTTCCTGCTTGGGACCCTTGATCTTGTCGAGTGCCTCCTCACGGCGACGCATCTCGAGCTCATATAGGCGCGCCTTGAGAACCTTCATCGCTGAAGCGAGGTTCTTGATCTGCGAGCGCTCATTCTGGCAGGTGACGATGATCCCGGAGGGCTCGTGAACGACCCGTACGGCGGAGTAGGTGGTATTGACGCCCTGCCCTCCCGGCCCGGACGAGCAGTAGCGGTCGACGCGCAGATCCTTCTCAGGGATGTCGAGATCGACCTCATCATCGATTTCAGGGTAGACATGGGCCGAGGCGAACGAGGTGTGGCGCCTCGCCTGCGAGTCGAACGGCGAGATCCTGACGAGCCGGTGCACGCCGTTCTCGGACTTGAGGTGGCCGAAGGCATGCGGTCCTTTGACGAGAAGGATGGCCGACTTGATGCCCGCCTCCTCACCCACCTGCTCGTCGATCAAGTCAACGTCGAAACCTCGCCGCTCGCACCAGCGTAGGTAAAGGCGCTCGAGCATGCGCGCCCAGTCCTGGCTTTCGGTGCCGCCGGCGCCCGGGTGGATCTCGAGAAAGGCGTTCGACCGGTCGTGCTCGCCACCCATCTTCGTGGTCAGTTCGATCCGGCCCAATTTCGGACCAAGTACACCGACTGCCTTTCGGAGCTCCCCTTCGGCGCCCTCCTCACCCTCGCCCACCATCTCGAGCAGGATCTCCAGCTCCTCACCGGCCGCGGTGAGGGTTTCGACGGTCTCGACTGCCTCTTGGCACTCGGCGCGACGCCTCATGATGTCCCGCGCACGGTCCTGGTCCGACCAGATGTCAGGGTCCTGAGCCGCTTCCTCAGCCTCCGCGAGACTGACCCTCAGGGCATCCTCGTCAAAGATACCCCCGAAGCTGCTGGATACGCTTCCTTTCGGACTCCGCTTTTTCAATCAGTTCTTCGAGCATGTGAACCTCTCAGCCGTCTCGACCCGCTCGATGCGAGGAGTAGGGCCACATCCTAGCAAAAAGCCGTGGAAATATGTTGACCAGAAGCACACAGAGGCAAACGAGAGGCCACCAGTCGCCCCACCGCGAGGCCGGCGTCATATCAGCGCACGGCTCGACGGCGACGACCATCACTCCCTGCTCCCCGGCGTCGATTCTCCCCACGATCCTGCCAGTCGGGTCGATCGCCCCCGAGATGCCAGTCAGAGCGGCCCGGACAACCCACCGGCGGTTCTCGACCGACCGCAGGACGGCCTGCGCGAAATGCTGGTCGAGGGCCCAGGATGAGCCGTACCAGGCATCGTTCGTCAAGGTCACCAGAACCTGAGCACCGGCCCGCACCTGTTCTGCCATCAGGTTGGGGAAAACGATCTCGTAACACACCGCCATGCCCATCGGCACACCGGCGCGCAGGGGCCGGGCGCGGGTCCCCGGAGAGAAATCCCCCACCTCGCGTACGAGCGAGTCCGAGAAGAACCACCGTGCCCACAGCGGCACGTACTCACCGAAGGGCACGAGGTGTATCTTGTCGTAGCGGCTGAGGCTGCCGTCCGGGTGCACGGCAAAGGCGGAGTTCGAATAACCCCCTTCGGGCATTGCAGCAACCGAGTTCAAGACCACGACCGCGCCGGTCCGCTCCGAGAGCCGATGCACACCGAGGCGATAGCCGGGATCGGAGTCGATGCGATACGGCATGGCGCTCTCCGGCCAGAGGATGATGTCGGCGCCCTGTTCTGCAACCTCGTCCGACAGACGCCACACGTGCTTGGAGGTCTCGGGCCACGAACTCGGATCCCAACGTTCCTCGAGACTTGTTCCGGGCTGGATGACGCCGACCGTCAACAGTTCACCAACAGGGTGAGCCTTCGGCGCCAGCAATGAAGCGATCGACAGAAGGAGCGCTGCGGCCACGACCAGGACCGCCCCATGCCGTCGCGACTCGTTGCGCAACAGTGCCCAACCGCCGGCTCCGACAGCGACCAACGCCCAGCCGAGACCGGAGCTTCCCCACACCGGCAAGGAGCCGAGCAGCTCCGGTCGGCCCGCGAGGCAGCTCGCCATGGTATTCCACGGAAAGAGGAACGGGGGGTATCGACGCAGGACCTCGAACAGGACCCATGCCAGGCTCAATACCAGGGGCCGTCGACCCGGGTCGACGGCGGCGACGAGCGCCCCGGTTCCGGCCCAGGTCGTGCCGAGAATGACCGCCATCAGCACCAGGCCTGCCCAGGCGCCGGGCACCGGGATACCCCCGTAGCCGGAGAGCACGTCGACGACCCAGTGAACGGCGACCACCCAATGAATCGTGCCGGCGACGAGTCCGAGCAGAGCGCCGTGCCACCAGCGTCGCGATGGCCTCAGTGCCTCCAGCCAAAGGCCGGGGAAAAACAACAGCGTCGGCCACAGCCCGGGGCCCGGCATGGCAATCGCCAGAGAAACGCCAGAGAGGCCGGCGAGAACGAACGAGGCCGTCCGCTTTTTCACCTAATCCTCTGGGGAATCGCCCGGCAGGGGCAGGTGATGTTCGCCGAGGCGTGGGGCCGGATCCGGCGCCGTCCTCCCCAAGGAGGGGATGAAGGGGCCCAGAGCGGAGAGCATGCCACCATCCGGGGTCTGAACCATACCCGCAAGACCCGCGTCTTCGAGTCCTGGATCCTTCGAGGCGGCGCCGAGGTCGTGCACGGGGCTGACGGGCAGACTCCGAGACTCGAAGGTCTCGAGCCACTCTGACCGCGGCCTCGACCCCAGGACATCTTCAATCGCCGTTGCGGCTGCCGATCCTTCATCGCCTGCGTCGGCCCCCGCGGCCGCGTGCTCCTCGAGCCCGAGCTCAGCGAGAAAGGCGAGCCAGAACTTGGGTTCGATCGCGGACACTGCAATCTCGAGTCCGTCACCACACCGGTAGCGGCGATAGCACGGCCACCGCCCAGAGAGCAGCGTATGCAGCACGCCGCCCCCGGCGGCATGATCGGCCCACGCCCACGCCAGCACCGGAACGGTCCCACTGACAAGCGGCTGGTCGATGACCGCTCCCCGACCCGTGCTCTCACGACGCAACAAAGCGGCCAGGATGGCTGTCCCCGCCAGCGCGTGGGCCTTCACAATGCTCGAGCACGAATC
>CAZCEX010000525.1:0-3465 GCA_964497785.1 uncultured Thermoanaerobaculia bacterium
CCGCTGGGGCGGAGCCCCGGGTAGAAAGCGGATCGGCTTGTGCGCTTCTCAGTGCTTGTCTATGCTTGAACCCGAAATCAACCAGGAGGCGACCCGAAATGGCTGCAGAGATTTTCACCGAGGACTGGGCCCAATCGTGGGGTGACGAGATCAACTCGAACGCAGACTACAAGCACGCGGCGGCGAAATGGGAAGGTGCGATCGCGATGATCATGACATCCGACGGGGACATGGGCATTCCCCTGGAGCGGGTCGTCGTCGCGGATCTCTGGCATGGAGACTGTCGTTCAGCGGCGGCCATCACCTCGGCTGACCTCGACGACATCCCCTTCATCATCAAGGCCAATCCGACGGCCTGGAGGAAGGTCCTGGCTGGCAAGCTCGACCCGATCGTCGGGCTCATGGGTGGCAAGTTGAAGTTGGCGAAGGGTGGTCTCTTCGCACTCCTGCCGTATGCCAAGGCGGCGAAAGAGCTCGTAAGGTCCGCCATCGAGGTCGAGGCCTCCTTTCCCGAGGGATGGGATGACTAGCCGGTACCAAGGGTACGTCGTTGAGGCAGGTTGATCCCGATTGATCGGTCGGAGGCGATACAGGGCAATTGAACCGCCAAGACGCGAAGACCGCAAAGTAGTTATTTGATTAGTTTTTGCATTTCCTTTGCGACCTTGGCGTCTTCGCGGTTCAACAAATGGCCCATTCGGCTATCACATCGTTTGATGTGTGGTTTTGCTTCTGGTATCGGCTGGTAAATATCTACGATTGAGTGGTTTGAATATATTTTGCCGCTTTGCGGCAAAATTTCCTTGACAGTCATGCCGCAGCGCGTTATATTCTGGGTGTCAACGATGCCGCGTTGCGGCATTACCAGAACACAGGATCAACGGCAAGATGGAGGCCACAATGAAAAGTAAAAAAGCCAAGAACATGCAAAAAGACATCAGGGAAAACGCCCACAAGATCTGGCTCGCCGGACTCGGTGCGGTCGCCGTCGCCGAAGAGGAGGGAGCCAAGTTCCTCAAGAACCTCGTGGAGAGGGGCGAAGAGGTCGAGGATCGCGGCAAGGAGCAGTTCGACAAGGCCAAGGGTGCCGCAGCTGGCGTCAAGACCGTCGCCGAGAGCTACTGGGACACCTTCGGCCAGACCCTCGACGACAAACTGACGTCCGTCATCGGCCGGCTCGGCGTGCCCACCAAGGACGAGATCAACGGTCTCAACAAGAAGGTCGCCGACCTCACCAAGGCTGTCGACAACCTGCGCACTCAGCAGACCAAGCCCGCCCCGAGCAAGGCCCCAGCACGCAAGCCCACAGCGGCCAAGAAGCCTGCAGCAGCCAAGAAGGCTGCGCCCGTGAAAGCCCCCGCCAAGACCGCAAAGTAGATCCGATCCACATATCCCGTCACTTCGGAGCCGGCGTCTTCATGACGCCGGCTCTATTTTTTCTACGATGGCGTCTGTGTGAGGTGAGACAACGCCCAGTTGCAAAGATCTCCTCCTGGAACCGATAGGATGGTGTGGATGGGAAATCCGAAGGATCCCCAACTGGCGGAACAAAATCGGGAGGACGCAGTTCTGGTGGGACTGAAACGACCGTCTTTTTTTCAGAACAAACGTTTCCTCTTTGTTTTGATGATCGCCGGGTTCTTGGTTTTCACCCTCGAGGTGATTTCTTTTGTCGGCTTGCAGCGCATGGACCGTTACGAGTTGAGGGTATTTGAGGACTCCGAAGAAGGCGGCGTGAACGGTATCGGTGTCAAGAAGAAATTCACCCAGCAATGGCGGGCTCCGGAGTTCAGGGTTGCTGTCCGGACAAACAACGTCGGCTTCCGAGAGAATCAGGACTACTTCGGCGAGAAGATCGACATCGGGTTCTACGGCGATTCTTTTACGTTCGGGTACGGTGTGGAGCAAGGGGAAAGGTACTCGGATCTTTTGAGGGCCTGTTTCCCAGGTCGGACCATCGTTTCTTTTTCTTACTTGAACGGCTGGACGACGCCTCACTACTACAACTTCATGTTGAAGTACCCGGAGAGATTGCCGGACACAGCGATCCTTGGCCTGTTTCTCGGCAACGATCTCACAATCGACATGGATGAGACACAGATCGTGCTCGGGGCGAAAGGCGAACCACAGAGAGTTATCGCCACCAGGCGAAGGGTCGAGAGACGGGGTTTTCTTGTCTCAAAGGACCGGAACTCTCTCACCCATCTGCTGTCGAAGTTCTCCTTCGGAGAGCTCGTACTGAGGAGCCGGGTTCTGGACCGTTTGGGACTGTCAAAAGATCCGTGCGAGACAAATACCTTCCCACCATATTCCTTCGAAAGAGGCCAGCTTACTGAAAACAATCTGCGTGCTTTGCATTACGTCGAGAAAATGAATGATCATCTCAACAAGCACGACAAGAGGC
Source organism: uncultured Thermoanaerobaculia bacterium (assembly GCA_964497785.1). Lineage (GTDB taxonomy): Bacteria > Acidobacteriota > Thermoanaerobaculia > Thermoanaerobaculales > Sulfomarinibacteraceae > CAZCEX01. Next base: position 2,405 of record CAZCEX010000525.1, read on the forward strand.
TGATCGTATTCTTGATCGTCTGGGCTTACTCTGTTGCAGACTATCCATGCTTTCATGGTCAAGCAGCGGCGGTGGACCTCAGGGAGAACCAATATCTGACCAACAGGATCATTGCTTATCTCGACGACAACATGATCGAGTACATCAATCCCGTTCCGCGTTTCAAAGAGCTCGAGAATCAGGGCATACGACTGTACTTCGAGCACGATGCGCACTGGAATCCACGTGGGCATGAGGCTGCCGCAGAACTCATCAGCGACTACCTCTGTCATAACCCATAGCAGGGTTGCTGTGGTGAGGTGGCAGTGACGCCTACTCGTCTTGCAGCCGCATCGGGATGGTCGTCGCGTCCCCCGTTCCCTGGTCAATGACCGACGCGTATGCGACCACACCCGTGCCGCTGTTGACGTTCACAGATGCGTAGGCTTCATCGAGGTCGCTCCGCCCTGCGCGAACCCAGAATGGTTCGTTGTCCTGCTTGACCTGGCCTGCCGGAATCGACAGCCCGAAGGTATTGAGCTGGTTGCCGGCACCGTCGTACAGGGTGACGGTCACCGAAGCAGGCGTCGGGCCGAAGTTGGCGACGCCGAGGTTGCACCGAAAGCCCGAGTTCTGCATCAGGTGGGGGAGGTAGGCGATCTGTCCCCCCGCCAGCCCGGACTCGGCCGTGACTCCCTGGAGGTACTGGCCAAAGGTGCCCTGGCTGCTCTGATTGTAGGTTCGTGAAGTGACAAAAAGCGGTTGAGTTGATCCCACCTCGAGCGTGCCTTGTCCACTCGAGAGGCCGACCATGTCGACAATGTCGGGGAAGATCGCCTGCTCGGCCCGGGCCACGGGGCCCTGTGCGGTGTGGTCGCCACCACTGGTGTGCAGCGTCACGGTGACGGTTGCGGGCGACGATCCGCGATTGAGAGTGCCGAGGTCGGACCGCCACTGTGAGCCACCCGCGCCTTCAACGTGTGCTGCAACTGGCACCCAATACGTGTGTGCGCCGCCGCCACCGCCACCGCCACCGCCGCCACCGCCGCCGCCGCCGCCACCACCACCACCACCGCCACCAC
>CAZCEX010000526.1:0-3460 GCA_964497785.1 uncultured Thermoanaerobaculia bacterium
TTCTCGAGGTGGCGCCGTGGCTGGTCGTGGTTTTCAAAGAAGTCCACGGAGTGAGGTCGGACGGTTCGAAAGCAACAAACTACTATGTCAACGAGAGCGTGGGAATCGCCTGCGGTCTGTTCATCGCGGCCCTCCATCGAACGGGTTTGACGACCCTTACGCATACGCCTCAACCGATGCGTTTCCTCAATACGATTCTCGGTCGGCCAGCCAACGAGCGGCCGTTCATTTTGTTTCCCGTCGGTTTTCCGGCGATCGACTGTACTGTTCCGGACATTGGCAAGAAGCCGATGAAGGACGTTGTTACCTGGTTTGAGGAGTGAGTTGGTAGCGGATTGTTCGTGAACGCCCAGGACTCAGACCGAAAGGGAGAAATCATGGGAAAGGCATTGTCAATCACCCTGTTCGTTATGACGATCGTTGTTGGCGTCGGCTGTGGCGGCGGGACGGTGGGGACCGATCAGGTTTTGGCCGAGGTCGCGTCCGAGCCACCGCCCGAGGTCGTTCAGGAGGAAGGCGACGCGGCTCTGGGGCCCGTAGAGGTCGATGAAGAAGGTACGGAGTTTGATCCGCCGGTGCAGCCCGAGCAGATTCCGGACGGGGCATGGTACTGCGACATGGGCACAGTGCACTACGCCCGCCTCGAGCACGGTGATGGCAAGTGCACACGCTGCGGCATGAACCTCGTTCTCAAGGGCGGCGATCCCGACTCGACAGTCGGAGGTTGAGGAATCTGGCATCCGGCGGCTGAACTCACCGCTTGAAATTCTCCATTCTTGATATCACGATCCCCGAAAATCGGCCGCTCAGGGTATGCTGGCGATGGAGTAGCCGATGTTGGAAGAGGTCGTCGATCGTCACACACTGTCGTCGGTCATCGCTGAACTCGAGGAGATGGCCAGCGAAGGGCCAGAGGTCAGGGGCGCGATCTATGTTCTCAAAAACGAGCTCGAGCCAAGGACCGCGAACGATCCCAAGAGGACTCTACTTTTTGATCGATCCTTTTCTCTCCCCGAGGGTCTTTGGGGTTGCCTGAAATCCGGATCGAGCTTTCGGGGGTGTGCCGGATGCGTTTTGAAGCATGCGGGCGACCTGGGAGCATGGGTGGTGGGCCGCGACAGCGAAAGGTTCAGAGACCGGTGTGATCGCTACTTCTTGAGTGAGATGGTTCCCCACATCACCGAACACTTCGGGGATCTTGCAGACATGGTGCTCAATACGATCAACGAAGCGATCATCAACTACGCCGAGTACTCTTTCGCCAGGTGGTGTGTGCGAAGGCGTGTCAACGTCCATCTCTTTCGGACCGAGGGTGATCTCGCTTATGTGATCATCCGCCCAACCGGTACGAGACTCAGCACCTTCGACCCGCTCGCTCTACACACCAGGGAACATGGACCACAGCAACTCAAAAAGAGGGGTTGGGGTCACACTCTGCTGATGGAGCGAGCACTGTTCGTGAGCTTCGACCGCGACCCCCGTCGCCGGGGCATGTTGGTGATCGTCGGGGCACCCTAGCCGTCGACGGCGGAGGAAGTGGCCTCGGGGTCGAGGTAGCCCAAAGCCTGCAGTGCCTCAAGATCCTCTGGGGTGAGGAGGACATTGGTAGCACTGGCGCCCAGCTGGTCCCGCAGCTGCTCTTGCTTTTTGCGCTCCGCTGTCAGCTCCGCTCGCAGGCGTTCGACGTCCTCCGCGCGGTCTGGCGCCAGGTTCGTGGTCTCACCAGGGTCTTCGGTCAGGTCGTAAAGCTCGACCGACTCCTTGCCCTTGCCGTCGTCGGTCACGATCAGCTTCAACCCACCCGATATCATGACGTCGATGCGCCGTGCCGATTTCAGAGACATCGGGGTATGAGTCGTGACGAAGGGCCGATCGGAGGGGGCCATCTCTTTGCCGGGCTTGAGTGTTGGCAGCAGGCTGGTGCCCTGGAGGGTCTCAGGGGTGGCAAAATCGAAGAAATCGACCAACGTGGGGTAGATGTCGAGCAACGAAATGGGGCCGGAAACACGTTTTCCCTTGGCAAGGGTGCGGGGGTAGTAAAAGAGAAGGGGAACCCGGAGGAGCTCACCGTAGGGGTCGGAACCGTGACTCATTCCGCCGTGGTCGAGGAATTCCTCACCGTGATCCGAGGTGACGATGATCAGGGTGTCGTCGAGCAACCCATGTGCTTCGAGACTGGCGACCACCCTGCCGAGCATATCGTCAGCCTCGTGGATCGACGCGTCGTAGTGTGCTCGGTAGGCCCTGAAGTCATCGGTGCCGTGAATCTTTTGCTGCCCGACTCGCTTCTGTGCTCGTTTGGGCAGGGGACTGGGTTCGTCGCCATAACTGGCCTCGTCGAATTTCTCGAGGTGCTCTGGTGAAGCGCGATAGGGCAGATGAGGGTTCATGAGGTGGAGGTAGCCGAACCAGCGCTTCGGGCCTTCGTCTTCGATGACATTTTTCGGGAGGGCAAACCCGCTCGTCACGTCGAAGCTGGATTTCTGGCCAACCATGCAGATTTCCATTGTCAGGGCGCCGGCGTCAGCCTCGAGGCGGTGAAGAAAATCGGAGGGCTCTGATGGCCGATACGATGAAGGTCGTACCCGGAAGGTTGCCTCCGACTCGGTCTTGATGTTCACGCTCGTTCCGGGCCCGAGCGAGAACCTGAGACCGAGGACGAAGGGGTCACCCTGGTCGGGGACTACGCCGAGTGGCGTCGAGAAGCACAAACGGCCGGTTGTGCTTTGCTCGGGACGGAAATGTACGCCGACCTGGGTTGTCGTGACCTCGATCTCCGGTGGGACATCGAAGTGTGCACCGAGCCACTCCGACAGGAGATTCTCCGGTTTTGCGGCGCATTTTCGGAAAAAGCCGGCATCCGGGAAGAACGGCATGTCCAGCCAGGAGATAAAGTCATTCGCGAGGCCGGGGCCGAACTGATTCGACTGCCGCAAAATGTCAAATCCCTGGCCGAGGCCGGTCTGGGCTGACACGTGGGGGTTGCCCGAGAAGCCGACGGTCGGAAACCCGTTCTTTTGGAAAAGCTCCACGAAGGTTTCGTAAGCTCCCGGGAGGGTAGGCACCCGGGCGGCCATGGTGTCTGCGACGCCGCCCTTCTCGATACCGTGCACGATTGGCCCAACGCCCGACAACAGAGAGGCCATCGCAGGTTTGGTCCATGATGACGTCGAACGGCAGTTGTTGAAAAGCACGCCCTCCTGGGCAAGCCGATCGAAGTTCGGGGAAACCGCCTCCGGGTAGCCGTAGGCGCCGACCCGGTCCTGCCGAAGGGTATCGATGAGAACGAAAAGAACGTGTTTCGGAGCGGCCTTGTCCGGGACGACTTCCGAGACGACAGGCTCCTTATGTACGGTATAGGCAGCTGCTGCGGTCGTTGCAACCAGCACCAGCAACCCGATCTTTCTCTTCATCTCCACTCCTTCGAAGCGACGCTAGGAGGGTGTAGTGCATCGAATCG
>CAZCEX010000527.1:0-3445 GCA_964497785.1 uncultured Thermoanaerobaculia bacterium
GAGGACCGACACCGATGAGACGTTTGATGATCTCCACCGTTTTGCTTCTAACCCTCGTTCTGACAGCAGGAGCGACGACCAACGAAGAGGACGACGCCTTCCAGAGCTGGCCGCGAATCGTCGAGGCCGTCGGCGCGTCGATCACCATGTACCAACCGCAGATCGACAGCTGGGAAGGCAATACTTTCGAGGCACGAGCAGCGGTCTCCGTCGTACCTTCAGCGGGCGCCGAACCGGTCTTCGGAGCGGTCTGGCTCTCCGGCAGCTTCTCCACCGACAGCGACACCCGTATGGTGCAGTTCTTCGATGTCACGGTGCCGGCGGTACGCTTTCCAAATGCATCGGAAGAGCAACAGCAGAAGCTGGTCGACTACCTCGAGGCCGAGATGGCGAGCTGGGATTACGAGGTGTCGCTCGACAGCATTTTGCCGACCCTCGATCTCGCCGATCGCGACGCCCAACAAGAAGCGGAGCTCAAGAACACACCACCAGAGATCATCATCAAATACGAACCTGCGGTTCTGATCATCATCGACGGCGACCCGATTTTGCAGGAGATCGAAGGATCCTCGCTCGAGCGGGTGGTCAACACCCCTTATGTCATCGTGCAATACAAGAAAGATTTCTACCTCGCCACCGATATGACGTGGTACAAGGCCAACGACATCAAAGGCCCATGGAAAACGACCTCCAAGCTGCCCAAAGACGTCGCCAAGGTCGACGAACAGCTCAAGGAACAGCAGGAAGAGCAGGGGGCGGCCCCCGAAAGTGACGAAGGAAGCGACCCTCGCGTGCCAGAGATCGTCGTTTCCACAGTGCCGGCCGAGCTCATCTTCATCGACGGCAAAGCCAACCTCGAACCCGTCGAGGGCAACGACATCCTGAAGGTCGGCAATACCGACTCCGACGTCATCTTCGACATCGGCGACCAGAGCTACTACGTCCTGCTTTCCGGGCGCTGGTACCGGTCGAAGAACCTCGACCGCGGCCCCTGGCAGTGGGTCGCCAATACCGACGTCCCGGGTTCCTTCGGCGACATCCCCGCCGACTCGGACATCGGCTACCTGCGGGCGAGCATTGCCGGCACCGACGAGGCTAGAGAAGCGGTGCTCGAGCAGAGCGTTCCGCAGACGGCAGCCGTCAAAAAAGGTCCAGCGGACTCCAAGGTCGAGTATGACGGCGAGCCCAAGTTCGAGCCGGTCGAAGGCACCGAGATGACATACGCGGTCAACACCCCGGCCGCGGTCATTCTCGCCGAAGGCCAGTACTACTGGTGCGAAGAGGGAGTCTGGTACGTCGGTCCGTCCGCGACCGGGCCCTGGGCCGTATGCGACAAGGTCCCCGACGTCATCTATACGATCCCGCCGTCGAACCCTAACTACAACGTCACCTACGTGACCGTCTACCAGTCGACTCCCGAGGTCGTCTACGTCGGATACACCCCCGGCTACACGGGTTCTTATGTCTCGCACAGCTGCGTGGTCTACGGCACGGGGTGGTACTACCGCCCCTGGTACAGCCCCCACTATTACTACCCCCGCCACTCAACCTGGGGCTTCCACGTGCGCTGGAACCCGTGGTACGGCTGGAGCTGCGGCCTCAGCTACACCGCCGGTCCTTTCCGTTTCACGGTCGGTTGGGGAGGCGGCTACCATCGCTACGGCGGCTGGTGGGGACCGGCTCGCTACCGGCCGTACCCGGCGCCCTATCGCCATGGCTATCGAGCGGGTTACCGCGCCGGTTATCGCCACGGATACCACCACGGCAACCGGCCTTCTCACTATGGCGGCGGCAATACGATCAACATCAACAACAACATCTACAACCGGCCATCGAACAACAACCGGGTCGCCAATACCCGCGACCGGGTCGACACCGGGCAACGACCGGCGGTCGCCAAGGACAAGTCCAACAACATCTACACAGACCGTCAAGGCAACGTCTACCGCCGCAACGACAACGGCAACTGGGACCAGCGGGACAAGGGCGGCTGGTCGCAAACCGACCGTACGCCATCATCCGGAGACCGAACTCGACCGGCGAACACTCCGTCGACCCGGCCATCAACCCAACCATCGACGAGACCATCAACCCAGCCGTCCACTCGCCCGTCGACCGGTACTCGTCCATCCACCCAACCATCAACGAGACCGTCGACACAGCCCTCAACAAGGCCATCGACCGGCGGCAGCAGCCTCAATCGCGACTACAACGCCCGCCAAAGAGGAAACCAGCGCTCACAGCAGTACAGCCGGCCGTCAGGCCAACGTTCCTCCGGTGCGAGCCGCCCATCGGGCGGCAGCCGCGGAGGCGGAGGGCGACGGCGGTAGGGGCAGCAGTCTCCGCGGTCACGCGACTGAGGTAACCGCAGCAGGCTTCACCTGTTCATTCGCTCGGGTTGACCACCTCGAGAAAAGGGAAAACCTCAAAATCTCTACGGTTCAACGTGACGAGTCGTGACACCTTGGCAAACTCTAGGGTTGCTGCCAAGGCGGTATCGAGAATTCGCTTTCGACCGAGGTGGTATTTCTCGAGCAGGACCAGAGTCCTGCTGACGGCCTCGGCGCCCGGCAGGAGGCGTTCGCATTCCGGGGCAGACCAAAGCTCCCGGACTCTCCGAGTAGCATGCATCATCGTCATGGGTCTTGGAAAACGCCGTTGGTCGGTGGTGACATGTAGGAACTCGTGCAGAACCTGGGCCGTCAATCCCAGCCTTACACCATCGGTTCTTACGGCCTTTTCGATGAAGCTGCGGGTTTTATCATGATGTTCGGTCCCCGCCATTTGCCAGTGAACGAGAGCATCGGTGTCGAGAGCAAGGATCATGGCGATCGCATCTCGTCGAGAAGATCGGTTCGTGACCATTCGGCGAGTAACGGCCCGCTATCATGCGGTATCAGATCCATAGCCGAATGGGCCCCAGCCCGACGCCGCTCGATATACTCGGCCATCGACTGACGCATCAGTTCCGACACCGGGCGACCGTCGTGTGCCGCCAACGCTCTCAAAGCCTCGTAGGCAGGCTCGGCCACATTGAGTGATATCGTTTTCATATATTCATCATATATTGATCAGAACTATTCGTCAACCCATATCGATGTGAAGCCGAAGAGGCGGGCGATCGAGTTGAGGGACACGCGGACGGCGACGGCCGGCTCAACTGCCGCTTCTGGGCTGCGCCCAGCTCGTCGCTCTGCTCCCCGGCGCTACGGCCTCGAGTCCGCAACGCGCCGGTTCTTCCATCGACCTCCCCGTGGATTGCCACCCTTGAGGTTTTGCCCCACCCACCCAGCCGCAAGAACCGCAAGGGTGGCACGTCCCGCCTGACGCGCCGTCTCGTCCTTCCCAGCGACCTACGTTGCCGACAAGAAGAACCAACGAAAACCCCGCCCCGACGGGACGTGCGGGGCACGTAATTGTGTCGGTACAGCCTCCCGGCTCCCTC
>CAZCEX010000528.1:0-3443 GCA_964497785.1 uncultured Thermoanaerobaculia bacterium
CATAAGCCGGTCCGGTGCCCGACAGGGCCGTCGCCATGTCGAGCTCGCTTTCGTGATCGACAAGCTCCTCCTCACCCAACGCAGACAGGAAGGTCCGAACCTTGGTTTTGCCGACGTCATCTACCGCGTCTGTCGTCGTCCACACGGTGATCCCCTGACCGATCTGGGCCGGCGTGTTCGGCATCGCCCGCACGATCCTCCCCACCCCGAGCACATTGCTGACGACTTCCATCCTCAAGCCTGCCACGATGGTGATGACCAGAGAATCCGTCGCCAGATCGCCTGCGATTCCGGCCAACACTTCGTCACAGTATTGCGGCTTGACCGCCAGCACGACGATCGAAGCACCATCGACCGCGGCTGCGTTTTCCCCGAATGCGCAAACACCATGTCGCGTCTCGAGCTCCAACCTTCGCTCTTCTCGGGGATGGCTTACCACGAGACGACCGACATCGATCAGGCCGTTCTTCAAAAGCCCCTTGACCATGGCCTCGCCCATTGTCCCGCAACCGATCACAGCAATCTTATCGTCACGCAATGCCATCCTGTACACCTCTTCAAAGTCGTGGCGGGGGAGCGTAGCATGGAATCCTGGAGTCCATGCTCTGTAGAAAGCCTCGCCTCAGGCTACCCTGGCGTTGAGTGCGCGTGTTCGAACCACCTTTGAAAATCGTCAACCACCTGTTCGTACCTTTTCTTCACGGTCTCGTACATCTGGGCATTCCTGATCGCCAGAGAGCATTGCTCACCCACCGAGCTCATCAGCACCTGCTCCTCAGCGGAGAAAAGGTACGGCTTGTGGGTGTAGATGGTCATGATTCCGATTGTTTTTGCGCGGCTGATGAGGGGAACGAAGAGAAGCGAGGCAATATTTTCCTGCGCGATCGCCCGGTGATTCTTGATCTGCGGATCCACCGCACCACTCACGATCGCGACACATTGCCCCTCCAATGCCTGTCGCACGGCGCCACACGATTCTGTCTGCACGGCGGTTTCGAGGAAGGGCTGACTCAGACCATACGCGGCCTTGAGCTCCAGCTTCTCGTATGATGGATCGACGAGGTGAATCGTGCAACCCTTGGCTCGAAGATCTTCCGTAACGACGCGGACTATCGACCTCAAGACCTCGTCGATCTCGAGTGTGCCGCGGATACTCCTCGAAACCTGATCCATCATCTGGCGGTACATCGAGGTCACGATGGCACTCGTACAGTAGAGAGCCACAAGCTGGAAGACCTCGATCTCTGCGGCCAGAAACTGACGACGTTGGGCAGTGAACAGGCGAATCACACCGATTGCCTGGCCCCGGGTCGCCAGCGGAATCGTCAGCAGGGATACGATCCCCTCCTCCTGGAACTCGGCCGGATACTGGATTCTGGAGTCCGTCCCGCAATCCTCCACGAGCACGACCTCTCCGTCCAAGCCCTGCGCGACGCTTCGCTCCGCGACTACCGGACCCTTGTCGAGGAACCGCCGGCTCAGACCGAATGACGCAATATCGTCGAGGGTGTGCTGATCCCGGCTCAACAGGCGGAACTGACACCCTTTGAGCTCGAAGCCCTCGACCAGTGCCCTCGACGCGATTTCCAGGAGTCTTTCGGAGCTTGCTTGAGCATTCAACGCGTCGCCGATCTCCCGAAACACCGGCATACATTGGCTCAGTTGGATCAGTTGCTTCTGTTGTGTCGAACTCATGGACCATGCCTCCCTCGAACCCACCTGAATCGTCACTGCGAACTGCAGCCCAGCGGCTGGGATCAACCTTCGTTATTTCTATATTTGAGTATATGTCGCAAGATTCTCGTGGTCAAATTCCTTCGATTGACATCTTGTCCCTTTCCACCTAGGGTGAGAAAGATGTTGAGCAATGGATTTTTCTCGCCCCGGGCCGGCCGTTTTGACGAGCAGGCGGCCCTCTCGTATGGCCACTATTACCCCTATGTCCACAGCCGGCGGTCACTGATAAGAAAATGATTTCAGAGGCCCGCCGGCAACGGCGGGCTTTTTAGTCTGCCGTCGGTCGGCGGTCTCCGAACCGGAGGTCCGTATGAACAGGCGCCACACGGGAAACAACCGAGACGGTGAAACCGCTCCCACCGCTCTCCTTGAACGGCACCGGCGCGACATCGAGGCTCTGGACCGGCGGATTCTCCACCTGGTATGCGAACGCCTCGATCTCGCTCGTCAGATCGGCGACCTCAAGCAGGGGTGCGGCGTCCCGTTACGCAACTTCATGGTCGAAAACCAGGTCCGCGAACGTTTCGAACGAGCCTCGGAGGACCTGGGTCTGGGTTCGAGTCTCGGCAGGGATCTGGCAATGTTCCTGATCGAAAAGGCCGTGGAGGAGCAGGCGACCCTGATGGATTCGGTCTACAACGGTGACCACCTGGAAACAGTTGTCGCCGGTGGCAGGGGCGGCATGGGTGCCTGGGTCGCCCGCTTCCTTCACGGACAAGGTCACCGCGTATCAGTACTCGATCCAGGATCCTCCGAGTGCCCATTCCCCGAGGTCGAATCAAACTCACCAGAGGTCGAATCGGCTGACCTCGTGGTCGTGGCGGTCCCGATGGACGCCACTGCCGAGGTTCTCCTCGAGATCTCGGCAACCAGGCCCCGCGGCGTGGTCGCAGAAATGTGCAGCCTCAAACAGCACCTCCAGCCGGTGGTCCGGGAGGTGAGGGCGAGCGGCATGCGGCTGATTTCCTTCCACCCGATGTTCGGACCCGGTGTGCGCATGCTCTCGGGTCGAAAGATCGTATTCTGTAGCGACGCAGAGGAGGCGGATCTGGCGGTGGTACGGCGTCTCTTCGAAGGCACCAGCGCCGAGCTGGTCGAAATGGAGGTCGCCGAACATGACCGCCGTATGGGGCTCGTGCTCGGCCTGACCCACCTCAGCAATCTTGCGTTTGCCCGAGCCCTCGCCTGTTCTCGAACAACGGCGCGCGACATGGTCGAGGTTGCGGGCGTGACCTTCGAGAAGCAGCTGACGACCTCGCGGGAGGTGAGCGGGGAGAACCCGGGCCTCTACTTCCAGATTCAGGCCCTCAGCCCCACAACAGACGAAGCGGCACGGCTGCTTATCGACGCCGTCGGAGAGGTCACCGGCGCGGTGGCCCGAGGAGATACCACCGAGTTCGCTGAAATCATGCGCGAGTGCAGCGAATATTTGGAGGATGCATGAGCACGGCCACCGCTATCGATCGAGTGAATGAGGCCCTCGACAGCCATCCGCGACCGTGCCGAATCTGGCTTGTCGGTGTGCCGTGGTTCGATCCCCCGCCCGCGATTCTCGACGCTCTCCGGAAGGCGAGTACGGCTCAGTCATTCCCTTATCCGCCCGCGCAAGGTCTCGTGAAGCTCAGGGAGGCAGTGTGCGAGCTGCACATGCGTGAGGGCGTCGCCTTGTCTCCAGAGCAGGTGGTTGTGACCCACGGCGCCAAGGG
>CAZCEX010000529.1:0-3434 GCA_964497785.1 uncultured Thermoanaerobaculia bacterium
ATTCCAGACAGACGTGGAGCCGCTTTCGAACCCGTCGGCGAAGATCAAAGAATCCAAGGTGACCTCAACCGGAATCGCAGCCGAGCACTGGTTGTTTGTGAACTCTTCGTTGGTCACCGAATCGACACAGACGCCGAGCCAATAATTTCCGGGCGCCACAGAGAGAACCACCGCGGCTGATTCGGCAGATGATCCACCGACCGAAAGAGAGGCCACAAAATCCGTCGCGAGTTGCGTGTCACCAGTCGAAATAATGGCGTTGTCGGAACGATAGTAACGCAGGTTCGTCGATGTGGAGCCGCCGTCCCCCTGGTTGTGTACGTTCGCATTCACCGTAACGGAGCCGCCCTGCTGGACCGATCCCGTAGAGGTCCCGATCGACGAGATGTGCAGATCGGGCTGGCCAAGCACTGTGAAGGTTCGCTCGGAGAAGTTTGAGGACGAGCTGCGCATCATGATGGCAGTATTGTTCGCGGTTGAGCGTTCGGTCTCGCTAAGGGTCAGAATCCACCCGATGTAATAGGTCCCTGCCGGTATCCCGGATGGTACAGAAACCACCCTGTCTCCATTGTCCCACCTGCCTTCGGCCGAGAAGGTCGACCAGGTTGCCGTTCCCGCCAGGTAATCACTCGCCGTGATGGTGGTATTCGAAGAAAGGTAAAAGGAGAGGGTCACATTCGATGCTGGTTGGTTGCCGCGGTTTTCGACCTGGATGTGTCGAATCGTGAAGCTGTCGCCACGATAACCGCTGTATGTGTTGGCATCCGTCATGATCAGGTTGCCCGGCGACCCCCAATTGTCGTGGGTCTGAGACCACGCCGCCATGTCGACCCAGTTCTCCAAGACCCAGTTTCCGCTGTGATTGTTATTCGCGTTGGTCAGGAAGTTGCGCTCGCCGGCCATGTCGTCCATACGTCCGTACCAATCCGAACCGTAATTGGGCGGTTGGCGAAACGTCCCGGGGTACATCAGGGCGAATCTCCGATCCTCGTGGCCCTGATCAGTCGCCAACCCGAGCGCGTGACCGAGCTCGTGCGTCATCGACTTGCGGAACTGTACTGGATCATCGGCGATGGCCGGGTTCACAAACGAGTCGACCTCGATGATCTCGGTGCAATCGGCGCCGCTGTACCAGGTGAAGTTGAGACCATTGGCACTCCAACCGGCCCACGTACCACCATAACCCCCGTTCGCGAACTGGGTATCGGTTACGACGCCGGTATTGTTGTCGCCGTCACCGGCCACGGGCTGGCGATTGCGAATGGGGTTGCCCCCACTTGTCTTGTAGCCGATGAGCCAGTCAGGACCCGATGGGCTGTCATCGACAATCGTATTCCAGTTCCCCGCGCTGTGGCCCCACCAGGTCCAGTGGTCGTCGTCGGGTATCCAGGCGTAGTAGTTGTGCGCGGCCGTGATCCACCCGCACCTGTACCACTTTCCGACCGCGGTTGGGTCTTCGAGAGCTGCCGTATCAATGCTGCCAAGGGCACTCGACATACGTTCTTTCGCCAGGGCCGTAGCGACGAGCTCGAACAGTTCCTCTACCGAGACCGGGAGCTCTTCGACGAGGGCCGTGAGAGACCCCGAGCCCGGTGGCGGTACCCAGTCATCGGGCGGCGAGTTTGCAGTATCAGCCTGCTCGCCGGTCGGCGCCCCGGGGCGATACTGCAGGGACTGGACTCTTGCCGATCGTTCAACAACCAGCCGGTCGTCGCGAAGACCCGTCACCACGCGGCCCGCCTCGTCGGCTACTTTGAGTCCGTCGGAGAAAACCTGGAGCACACGGGCGAAGGGCAGCATCAGCTTGTCGAACCCCGGCTTCGTCACCACGAGGTAACGGTGCTTTGCCTCCAGCTTGATCGACTGGCCGGCAGTCATGGCGGACCCGTCAGGCAGCTCTCCTCCGGCCGAGGTAAGCGTGACCTCCCGCAGGTCAGAGGGTCCCGACAACCACTCGATCACTTGAAAGGTGTAGTCCGTGACCAGGATGCGGGTCCCTTCGGGCTGCCTGACCACCGTCTCGACGAGCACACCGTCGAAAACCCAGGGGGCGGCTTCGACATCCGGAATAAAGCCCTCTGCCGGAACTTCAACTGGTTTCGCCGGCATCGGAGTTGCCACCTTGGCGCCTTCCCAGTCCTCTGGGAGAGGCGCCGCGTCCTCGATCTCGGGTCCGACCGCCCCCAATACGGGAGATTCATCCGCCGCTGCTGAAGACGTCGCCATAAGGGCAAGTGCAATTACCAGGGCCACGAGAGATAGATACTTCATCGACCACCTCCAAGGTTCAATTCTGAGATTCGAAACGCCGGCGAGACGGTTGAACCGACTCGAGCATTTCATTAATTTCGAGACTGAAAATCATTCTCATTAATATAATGGCCCAGTTCGTTCGTGTCAAGGCCAGGAGTGTGTAGCGCATAGAGGATGGATGAATTGGTTTGCCCGCGAGAGCCCTTTCGGCTCAGACTTGTCGATACCCAACACAATACTCAAGTCCTGAGCGGACCGAGGAGGTGCTACGGCCGACCAGATAGGACTTGACTGCGTTTTGCAGCCGTTGGGGTATTAGTCCCAGCGCGAAGTGGTACCAGTTTCGAAGCCGTCGGCGAAGATCAGATCGCCTCCGATCACCTGCACCGGCACCCCGGTCGAGCACTGGTTGTTCGTGAACTCCTCGTTGGCGACCGAGTCGACGCAGGCGCCGAGCCAGTAGTTTCCGGGCGTCACTGAGAGGATCACGTTCGCCTGCTCGGGCGACGAACCATCCGGCGCGAGCGCAGGCACATAATCGGTTGCGAGCTGGGTATCGGCCGTCGAGATCACGGAGCCGGTGGAGAGGTAGTAGCGCAGGGTCGTCGAACTTGCGTTCCCGTCTCCCTGGTTGTGCGCGGTGGCATATACGGTGACCGATCCACCCTGCGGAACTGAACTCGCGGACGTCGATCTCGACGAGATGCGCAGATCGGGCTGGCCGTATACGGTGAAGGTCCGTTCGGAGAAGTTGGAGGCGGCGCCGTTCACCATGATGGCCGTATTGTTGGCTGTCGCGCGTTCCCCGTCGACGAATGTCAGGGCCCATCCGATGTAATACGTTCCGGCCGGAATTCCCGAAGGCACCGTGATGGGCCAGCTGCCGTTCGACCACCTGCCATGAGCCGGAAAGGTCTCCCACCAGGCCGTCCCCATGAGGTGATCGATATACGAAAAGAGAGGGTTCGGTGAGAGGTAGAAGTACAGGTATATGTTGGTGGCCGGGAGGTTGCCGCGGTTTTCGACCTGGATGTGGCTTATCGTGACGCTGTCGCCGCGATATCCGCTGTAGGCACTCGCATCCGTCATGATCAGGTTTCCCGGATAGCCCCAGTTGTCGTGGGTCTGGGACCAAGCCGCCAGGTCGATCCAATTTTCCAGCACCCAGGTGTTCGCGGCTT
>CAZCEX010000530.1:0-3425 GCA_964497785.1 uncultured Thermoanaerobaculia bacterium
GTGTTCACCAGGTCGCCGCCGGAATCTGGGTGCAGAGTCGCGATCAACGTGTACGTCGCGGTACCACCGACCGGCAGATCCACGAGGTCGTTGATGTCGCCCATCCCGCTGGGGGCGCAGGTGCCGCCTCCGGCACCGATGCAGGTCCAGCTCGCATTAATGAGCTCCGGCGGGAAGACGTCCATGACCGTGGAGCCCATGGCGTCGTTGGCGCCGATGTTGACGGCGGTGATGGTGTAGGTGAGCAACTCACCCGGAACCACGTCGGTGGCACCGTCGTCCTTGGTGATCGCGAGATCCACCGGACAACCGGCGCAGACGACCAGCTCTTCCACCGAGTCCATCTTCGTGAAGCCGGGGCGCTGGGCGCCGGTGGCCACAAAGATCGAGCCGCCGAGAGTACCGGCGAGGCCGCTGAAACGTTCCTCGAGCAGGGGCGGTCCCGGCATCCAGGTCTGGGCCCCTGGATCGTAGATCCACACCTCGTTGAGAGAGAGGAAGCTGCCGGAGGCGAGCTCCATCCCGCCGATCCGGAAGACCATCCCGTCGAGAACCGTCGCCGTGTGGTTGATGGCCTGAGTCGGCAGCGCCGCCGGCGTCACGGTCATCCAGCTGTCCATGGCGATGTCATAGACATAGACGTTGTCGTCAGGCAGGTCGCCGGTGGTCGTACCCGGAAAGACGAAGACATAGCCGGCGTCGGCCGCCGCGCTGTGCTGTCCGAGCACGGCCGGCATCTGGGCGAGGGTGCCGTCCCAGGTGTCGCTGGCCGGATCGTAGCGCCAGAAGGCCGTGGTCGGCGTTAGGCCGTCCGCTGTGCTGCTGCCGCCGGTGTAGTAGACGTAGCCGTCGAAGCCTGCGGCCGCGCCGAAGACGCGGGGCGCCGGCATCGGGGCGCGGTTGACCCACGCACCGCCTTCGTAGCGTTCGTTGCTGTCGTAGGCGATGGCGCCGGCCCCGTCGCGTCCACCGAGAGCGTAGGGGTACATGCCGTCGCCGGCGCCGGTCAGGTAGACCCGGCCTTGGTTGAGGAGACCGCAGCTGCTCCAGCTGTCGGTGAGCCCGTCGTAGGCCTGGCACTCGTCGAGTCGGGCCCAGTCACCGGCGGTCTGTCCGCCGGCCGCGAAGAGCGTGTCACCCACCGTAGCCCCGCCTGCGTAGGCGATGGTCGCGGGGGAGGAGGTCTTGCTCGTCCAGCCGCCGAGGGTGTCGATGGTGTGGGTGATCGTGGTGACGTCCTGGTAGCCGTTGCCGTCCGCAACGACCTCGACGATGATGATCTCGCCGTTGGTTGCGCACGGATCGGGAACGACCTCGACCGGGAAGTTCACCAGCTCGACGTCCAGCGCCGCCACGACCGGCGGGCCGAAAGCAGCGCCGGGACCGGAGATCACGTTGTAGGTCATGCTGAATGTGCCGCCCGAGCCGGTGTTGTTGAGCATGTCGATGGAGTGCATCTGCGGGTCACCGGGGCAGCCCGAACCGTCGATGGTGTCGGGGAAGAGATAGACCCCCTGGGCGGGTGCGGTGCACTCGGTGATGCCGATGTCGTCGATGTACCAGCCGTCGGGGCCGGGGTCGCCGCAGCAGACCTCGAGGTTGAAGTCGATGTCCACCGTCTGGCCGGCGTAGGCCGACAGGTCGAGAGACTGGAACTCCCAGCTCCTCTGATCGCCGGTCGGGAACTCGTAGAACAGGGCGCCGTTGACCCAAACCTGACGGTAGTCGGCAGCCTCGTCGCCGTACCAGTCCCACCAGGTGAGTTCGACGGGCGGGGTGCCCGGGAGCGCGATGCTCTGGGTCAGGATGTGGTTGCCGATGGTGTCGTCGGCGTCGCCGGTAAGGTCGGTTCCCCAGACGTTGACGCCGCTGTGGGCGGGGGGCAGGAGGTCGGGCGGATAGGTCGCCGCGCCCCACTGCCATTCGCCAGGGGGAATCGCCGTGAAACCGCCGTCGTCGGGCTCGAGGTCGGTGAACCACGTCACGGTGGGCTCACCGCCGATCACGATCGTGTCGGCCATGCCCACCACCGGGGCCGGGATGGCCGGGTCGTCGACGATGGCCTCGTTATGGATGGCGGTGCAGGCGGTGGCCAGTCTAACGTCGAAGCTGACCGTCACGGTCGAGGTCGAGGGCACGGCCCCGAACCAGTTGACCGTGTTGGTGCCGACGTCCAGGAAGCAGCTACCCGCGCTGCAGAACAGGTTGCCGGCCCAGGCGACGTCGCTCGGGAGGACGTCCACCATGCTGGTCGAGTCGGCCGGTCCGATGCCCGCGTTGGTGATCTCGATGGTGTAGGTGATGGTCTCGCCCAGCATGGCCTCGGGCGGTGCGTGCTTCGCGACGAGCAGGTTGGCGCCCTGAGGCATGGAGTACTGGAGGCACAGGTTGTCGGTGATCGAGGCCGGCGAGTTGCAGGCGAAGGTGATCCCCATGTCGCCCATGGCCGGGTCGCCCTCGATGCCGGTGGTCGATCCCGAGCCCTCCTCGTCTCCGGCGTCGAGGAACTGCATTACGATTCCACCGTCGTCCTGAAGGATGGCCTGCCAGGTTCCGGCGACGGCGCAGCTGATGCCACCTGAGAAGTGGCAGAAGTCGTCATAGGTGACCACCAGGCAGTCGCCGGGGTAGCCGCCGTAGGGGCAGAAGCCGGCGGGAAACGACTCGTAGAAGACCGGGTCCGAGGTGTCGCCCGGGTCGAGGTCGTCCCACATCAGGGCGATCACGTTGTCCGGCGTGGACGCGGCGGGGATGGGGCAGTCATTGCCGAGGTCGGAGCTGCCGGCGCCGAACTGAATATACCCGTTGCTGGCGACGTAAAAGTCGTTGTAGGTGGCGCCGTAGTAGGGGAAGGTGAAGCCGATGGGGAGGGGGCCGTCGAACGTGTCGTCGCCGAGCAAGACCACGGCTCCGGTGGCGCTGATGTCGATCCAGTCATACATGCAGGCGCTGCCCATGTAGCCGAAGGCATCAGGGCCCGGCCAGGCGGCTTCCGTGTTGTAGGTGACCCCCGGCGGAGACGCCTCGTTGGGGGCGCTGTTGAGCGCCTCGAAGTTGAGGTCCAGTTGGACTCGATCGTCGACCTTGGGTTCGTCCGCGGTCGCGAACGGGCCCGCGAGAGCGAGAGCGGCCACAACGATGACCGCAGACATTCGAACGAGACGGGTTTTCATACTTCCAACCTCCTTGTACGGTTACGCGTTGTACTGTTGGGCGTCGGGGATACCTGTTTCCCAATCGGGCTCAGACCGGCATACCCGGCAGATTTGCCCTGTGGGCGATCGTCCTAGCTAAATTGTGATGTCCGCGTTATCGTACGCCGGTTCGAAAACCAAGTCAACGCCCCACTCATGGGTATCTGCAACCGGTGTTACGGTTTGTCTGCATCGGTACCAGATGGGATGAGTAGGCCGGTCTCCTAAAAC
>CAZCEX010000531.1:0-3423 GCA_964497785.1 uncultured Thermoanaerobaculia bacterium
GTCTGCGAACCGGCCACGAGGTGGCGTCGGGGGTGCGCGAGTTCGACGTCGACAACGGAGGCCGCATCACCTTCGAGCCCGGCGGGCAGGTCGAGCACTCGACCTGCGTACACCCGGGCCCGTCGTCCGCTCTCGACGACGTCGACGACATGGCTCGGCGGCTCGCCGATGCTTTCCGCAGTCGCGGCGCCCGCCTGACCGCGGCCGGCCTTGACCTGTGGACCCGAGTCGAAGACGTACCCCAGCAGCTCCCGGGGGAGCGCTACGTTGCCCAGGCCGCTTACTACGACCGCCGCGGTCCCTGGGGCGCGATCATGATGCGCCACACCGCGAGCCTGCAAATCAACGTCGACTTGGGGCGAGAGGGTGTCTGGCAGGAACGCTGGATGGCCGCCAACTTCCTCGGCCCGGTGCTCACCGCCGCCTTTGCCTGTTCACCGACTGAGAAGGCGGTGGCGACCCGCGCCCGCGCATGGCAGGAGCTCGACACCACCCGCAGTGGTTTTCCACGTCTGCTCGTCGAAGGAGGTCACCCAGATCCCCGTGAGCAGTGGGCGCAGGCCGCACTTGACGCGGACGTCATGCTCTTCCGCTCCGGCGCCGCAGGTTGGAGCCCCGGCGAGCCGGGCTTCACCTTCGAACGCTGGATCCACGAGGGACATCCCGAGCACGGCTGGCCGACCTGTGAAGACTTCGACTACCACCTGACGACGCTCTTCTTCGAGGTCCGCGCCCGGGGGTTCCTGGAGATCCGAACCGGCGAGGCCCTTCCGGCCCGGTGGCGGGCGGCCCCCGTCGTCGTCGCCTGCACGATGGTCTACGACGACGCCGCTCGCAGGGCATTCCTCGACCTGATGAGCCCCCTCGCACCGCAACTGCCCGATCTCTGGCGGCGGGCGGCCATCAGCGGCGTTCGCGACTCCGAGCTGAAGGAACTGGTCGGACAGACCCTCGAGCTCACGATGCAACATGCTCCGGATCTCGGCCCCGGCCTGATCGCTCCACACCACCTCGGCCCCGTTCGTAACTTTTTTGACCGCTACACCAGCCGCGATCGCATGCCGGCCGACACCCTCGCCGAAAAAATGGCCGACGACCCTGCTGCGGCTCTCGAGTGGGCCTCCGCAGGTTGAGGTCCTGAACGTTGAACACCCCGCTCCTACAGAGTCCCCGGCTCTTCCTCTTCCTGGTTCTTCTCGGAGCGAGCTGCATCGAGGCCACGATCGCGACACCGTCGACGGAGGGAGTCACAATTACACCGCCGCCGTCCTGGGTAGAGACGATCGAAATCGACCCAGGCAAGGTCGTTACCCCGGAAACGGTCGACGACGGGCTGCAATATCTGCTATTCGAAACCCAGACCCGCGTTGACGGCAGGGTCGAAACGACCTTCCGGCGTTCAATGGAGAGGATTGTCAACGACGGTGGCTTAGAGGGCGCCTCGCAGGTGTCGATCAATTTTGATCCGACCCACCAGAGCCTCGAGGTACACGCCATTCGGATTCTGCGCAACGGAACCTCCTCCTCCCGCCTGAGACAGGACGCGCTCAAAGTCATCCAGAGGGAGGAACGTCTCGAATCGAGCCTGTACGACGGCGAGCTCTCGGTGCTGGTTTTTCTCGAAGACCTCAGGGTCGGCGACGTCATCGAGGTCGCGTCGACGATCAGATCTGAAAACCCCGCGTTTGAGGGTCGGTTCTTCGACTCTTTCTCCACCGCGTGGTCGGTCCCTTTGTATGCGTGGCGCTACCGGCTCTTATGGCCCACCGGCCGAGCGCTTCACCGGCGCAACTTTGCCACCGACATCGAACCTTCCGTACAGCAGCTAGGCGCCATGACAGAACTGGTGTGGGATACACGGAACAGTCCACCCGTGCCTTCCGAAAGCGGCGCACCCGGCTGGCACGACCTGTATGGCTGGGTTCAGCTCGGCGAGTATGAAAATTGGTCGCAGCTCGTACAATGGGGCGTTCGCCTGTTCACCCCAGCAAGCGTTCCGTCCGCCGAGCTGCTTGAACAGGTAGAACGGTTTTCTTCCGTCGAGAACGAAGAAATACGGGCGCTCGAGGCCATCCGATTCGTTCAGGACCAGGTTCGCTACCTGGGTTTCGAAATGGGCGAGCAAAGTCACCGACCCACCGACCCCAACATCGTCTTCGCAAGGCGATTCGGCGACTGCAAGGACAAGGCCCTCCTCCTGGTAACGATCCTGAACGCGATGGGGATCGAGGCGCAGCCGGCTCTGGTCAACAGCTTCGCTGAACACGCAATCGACAGCTGGCTTCCATCCCCATTCGCCTTCGACCACACCATCGTCACCTTCGAAATCAACGGACATCAGCACTGGGTGGACGTGACGCTGAGCGGTCAGGGTGGGACCCTCGCAACCACCTATCTCCCTGACTATCGCCGAGCCCTGATCCTCAGGCCCGGAGCAACCAGTCTGACCCCTCTCCCGGAACCAGAGCTTGACAGTCCTTCGCTCGCCGTCCGCGAGGTTTTTAGCCTCTCCGAAGACGGCGGACCAGTCGACTACACGGTCGAGACCATCCGCGAGGGTCACGCCGCAGATACCATCCGCAACGAGTTCATGACCACGAGCCGTGAAGAGATCGCACGTTCCTACCTCAACTACTACACGCGGACTTTCCCGTCGATCGCACAGCTCTCCGACGTCGAGTTCGAGGACGACCGTAAGACCAACGTCGCGATCGTCCGCGAGCACTACCGAATTGACGATCTCTGGTCCACCAACAGTGACGAGACGAGTCGTGAGGCCGATTTCTGGGCCTATACGATCGACGAGGCGCTCACCAAGCCGTTGACCGCTGTACGCACGGCCCCACTGGCGATTTCCCATCCTCTTCACATTCGCCACACGACCGTCATCGACTTTCCTACGGAGTGGGACATCGAAGAGACGAGCGACGAAATCGCCGGGCCGGGCCTGCATTTCACCACAGAGTCGAGCTATGCCGACCACACCTTGACTCTAGACTACACACTACGGTCCACCACTTCCTGGCTGCCGCCGGAGCAAACAGCTGCCCACATCTCCTCGATTGAAGAGATTACGGACAACCTCGGTTTCTCCTTGTGGGAATCTCTCAAAGGGACCAATTCTCAGTCGTCAGAGCCTTCAGGCATCAACTGGTCGATTGCCACCACCGCTGGACTCTTCTGCCTGGTGCTGGTTTTCGGCTGGATCAAGGCCTTCCGCTACCGCCCGCCCGAGCAGGCAGCTGAAGTGGCGCCGAGCACCACCGATAGCAACATAGAATCGCCGCTCGAAGCCAACCTGGAAGCATTGCAGCCGGCGCACACTACGCCGCCAGTCGACACGGACCTCCAGGGCCTGCGGGGTTGGCTCATACTCGTCGGGATCGGGCTGTTCGCCTCTCCGTTTCGTATCACATTCGACCT
>CAZCEX010000532.1:0-3413 GCA_964497785.1 uncultured Thermoanaerobaculia bacterium
CGCGATCTCGTAGGCATACAGCGGCAAAGCCTGACTCGGCGCCACCTCCCCCGAGTGCATCGACAGGGTCTCCATTACGAACACCCTGCCGGCGGCGACGAGCGCCTCGCGCTCCTCCTCCGCGAGCTCCGGCTCGAGGGCCAGACGCCGATTGATCCCCCTGAGCTCGTCGAGCTGCTCAAGATTTGCGGGCGATGAAAGGAAGAGTACGAACATCGGTCGACCGAGTGGCGATTTTCCGACCTCTCGCAGCTCTGCTCGGTCCGAGGTCTCGGCAAGTACTTCGAGGTAAACAACGAGCTGTTCGTAGTCCGCCAGCTCGCGATCAGTCCCAGGTGTGAACCCAAAGAGCGATTCCGGGGTTGGAATCGTTGCCTGAACCTGGCCCGACACCCCTAGCAATACCACCACAACTGCGACAACGAATGCACCCTTGAGTCTTTCCATGAAACCCTCCCGAAAAGCAGTCTACACCCCGCCGCGCGGGCGTGCTCGCTAACCGAGAAAGTACAGCACAAGGAAGCCGAGGAAGCCGAGCACCGCCCACAAGGCTATGGTGCCGGTGGTCCAGGTCCTGGCGAAGACGCCTTGAGGTCCGTGGAAACGGTAGATCATGCGCACGGCCCGATCGAAAAAACCACGGCTCGCCAGCCGCACCTGGCCGTCCAGAAATCCGCCCACCCGAGCCACCTGGTGGATCAGTGCCGGCAGGGCCTTGCGATAGGTCCAGTCGAAGTCGAGGTTGACCGACCGCAGCTCCGGCGGATAGATGCCGGTGCGTTTGAGCACCGTGAAAGCCAGGGCCGAGAACAGCAGGATCTGGTACTGGGTCACCACGTGGGTGGTCGTATACGGGTCGTAGTCCATGCTGTACGGGAGAACTGCGTACAAGAGTCCGGGGAAGATACCGATGACGATACACCCCACAGCCATGATCGCCATGGCGACGAGCATGCTGCGCGGCGCCTCTTTGACCCGGTAACCCGCATCATGGCCGAAAAACGCAAAGAAGGGGATCTTGATGCCGGAGTGGTGGAAGACGCCGGCTGAGGCGAAGAGCAGCACCAGGTAGACGATGACGTGGTGCGCCCCCGCGGTCTCCTCGAGGATCAGCGACTTGGTGACGAACCCGCTCATCAGCGGGAACGCGGAGATCGACGCAGCACCAACGATGCAAAATGCAGTGGTCCACGGCATGGATTTGTAGAGGCCGCCGAGCTCGGAACCCTTGCAGGTTCCAGCACGCAGCAGCACAGCGCCCATCGCCATGAAGAGCAGGCCCTCGAAGATGATGTTGGCGAAAGCGTAGGCGACGGCCCCGTTGAGCGCCAGCTGGGTTCCGATCCCAATGCCGACCACCATGAAACCGAGCTGATTGTTCAGCGAGTAGGTCAATACACGGCGCAGGTCGTTTTCGATGACCGCGTAGAAGATCGGGAAGGCGGTCATCAGCGCACCGATCCAGATCAGGCAGTCAGTGCCCGGAAAACCGCGGGCCAGGGCGTAGACCGCCATCTTGGTCGTGAAAATGCTGAGGAAGACGGTGCCGGTGGGAGTGGACTCCGGGTAGGAGTCCTGCAGCCAGTTGTGCAGCAATGGGAATGCGCACTTGATGCCGAAGGCGATGAAGATGAGCACGACCCCGACGCCCGCCGATTGCAGGAGACCGTCGTCGCCGATCAGCTGGTCAAAGGCCAACGAACCGGTGGCCGCCACATGGAAGACGATCCCGGCCAGCAGCACGACGCCCGATCCGACCTGAATGATCAGGTAGCGCATGCCAGCCCCATCTGCGTGCGGCGTTCGGCTGGCCCAGATCAAGAAGACCGAGGCGACAGCGGTCAGCTCCCAGTAGACGAAGAGAGTGATCAGGTCGCCGGCAAAAACCGCACCAATGGCCGCCCCTACGTACACCATGGCAGCCACGTGCTGCATCGTATCGCGCACATAAAGCGAATACACCGCCGTCAAGAAAGTCGCGATGTGGAAGACATAGCCAAAGACCAGGCTCAGGCGGTCGACCCTGACCAGGGTCAGCTGGTAGCCGAACAGCTGCAGCTGAAAAGAGGTCCCCAACTCGAACCCGAGCAGGTGTACGAAGGAGATGACGGGCAATACAACCGCCACGCTCGACTGCCAGCGTTTTGGTAGCAGCGGGATCAACAGCCCGCCGAGGACCAGGATCATGCCCGGGGGGAGAACCTCAGTCATAGTAGTCCTCGTCCCGCATCACGACCTTGCGCAGCTGCTTGGCTGCGAGCACCAGCCCGACGCAGGCGACGAAGCCGTACAGGCTGTAAAAGCCAAACCAGTACTCGAACCGGAAATGGAGATGGTGCTTGTAGTGGAACAGGTCGAGCAACGCCACCAGGGCGCAGATGGTGTAAAGACCGTAGACCACCTTGTCCACGTTCTTGCTGTCATCGAGCCAGTACTTGCGGTCGTCGCTCATGGCTGCACGATCCCAGTCAGGAGGTTGTACAGTCCGTCGGCGAAGAAAAACAGCAGCAGGCACCCCACCGCCGTCAGCACCGGCGGAAGAACGCAGAGCAAGGGCGCCTCCTGGATGCCGCCACCTTCTGCTTCCTGCTCTTTGCCATCAGAGGCGTCAACGAAGAATGCTCTCACCACCACCGGCATCAGGTATGCAATGCTGAGCAGGGAGCTCGCCAGAAGGACACCGATCATCACCATCTGCTCGGCGTCGAGGGCGCCGAGGATGAGGAACCACTTGCTCCACGCTCCACCCAGGGGCGGAATGCCAATGATGCTCAAAGACCCTACAAAGAAGGCCAGAAAAGTGAAAGGCATGCGCCGGCCGAGCCCATTCATGTCCGAGATCTCACTCTTGTGCGCTCCCACCAAGATGGCGCCGGCGCAAAAGAAGAGAGTGATCTTGCCGAAGGCGTGCATGGCGATGTGCATACCACCGCCGATGACCCCGGCGGTCGTGGCCAGGGCTCCGCCGAGCACGATGTATGCGAGCTGGCTGATGGTCGAGTAGGCGAGCCTCGCTTTGAGATTGTCTTTTGACAAGGCGACGATCGAGGCCGACAGGATGGTGAAAGCCGCGACCCAGCACAGCCACCGACTGGCGCCGGTCGAGTACAGCAGGTCGGTGCCGAAGATGTAAACCGTCACCTTGAGCACGGTGAAGACGCCAGCCTTGACGACCGCCACCGCGTGCAGGAGGGCACTGACCGGAGTCGGTGCGACCATCGCCGCCGGCAGCCAACGGTGGAATGGCATCAGAGCCGCCTTGCCGGTACCGAAGGCATAAAGCCCAAGAAGCACGACGAGCTGCCAGCCGCCAACCTTGCCGGCGAGTATGCCTCCAGGTGTGAACTCCGTGGTACCTGCAGCCCACTGCGTCCATACGAGGGCAAGCAGGAGGAAAGCCACCGAGGTGCCCA
>CAZCEX010000533.1:0-3400 GCA_964497785.1 uncultured Thermoanaerobaculia bacterium
GAGCCTGGTCCAGCTTGCCGGCAGCGCGGTAGCCGTCCCCGAGGCTGTCGAAGGCATTCGATGGCTTTTCTGATGTTCTTGATCGCCGGCTCCGGCTCGTTCAGAAAGAGGTAGCTGTAACCGAGGTAGTAGAGGGCCTTGTGGTTGCGGCGGTCGGCCTTGACCTCGGGCTCGAGTGCCGTTTTGGCCTGCTCGAACTGGCCGTTCTCCAGCAAGGTGCGCACGGCCGCTTCGTCAAAAACGGCTTCTGCGGGTGACACAAAGAACACCATAGAGGTCAGTGCAGCGAATAAGGCGTTTGTCTTGATCACAAAAACTCCTGTCGGCCTTCTGTAGTCATCGAGAGTACGCGAACCACAGCTTGGCCGATGCAGATCTTGTGCCGGACGAGCCCCGCTCCGTTTCGTATTGCAGGCCGAGATGACAACGGCGAGGGCTCGCTGCTCTACCCGGGACGACTCGCTTCGCTCTTGCAAAGGAGCCCCCCCGGGACCGCCGAGCTCCAGCTCGGCATTGTTCTTTTTCGTCTCATGGCTTAAAAACCCGATCAGCTCTTCCGACGTCAGTCCTCGACGCTTCGGAATGCGACAGGCGCATCCAGAGAACGAACCCGATTTGAATGCCAGAAGGTCTATCGTGCCGAGCTGGAGCTCGGCGGTCCTGAAGAGCCGGATCTTGTCTGCGATCCGTGGAACATCATCAAACGAATACCAACTGATGTCATTGCAAGCCTGCGAAGCACCCCTTTAGCTGATCAAGGCAGTTTCGTTCGAGTAGTCCACGGGGATGCTTTGCAAGCATCACTGGCCGCCAGACGTGGCTTTCAGCTTCATCAGAACAGCCCGGTGATCTTACACCCTTGCAAAATAGATATTCTGGATCCATATTAAATAGAGTAAAGACAAAAAAACATGAATATGTTGGTACGACATATTTCTAATGTTGATCACTTTTTGATGGAGGTGCCACGTGGGAATTCTGAGTAAAAGACAAGAAACAAACAACGGCAGCCCCCCGGGCCTCAAGCTCGGCGACTTTGGGCTTCTCTACCTGGCATTGGGTCTGTGGGTCGTGATCTTCGTGGCCGGAACCCTCATCAACTCGCTGCCCTACCGGGCGAACGTGGCTGCGCTCGAGGGAGACCTCCTGCAGATCGCTCTCAACGGAGTCATCGTCATAGCGACCTTCACCTATACCAACGTCGCGATTCTCTGTGTGCTGGCCGGCCTGCTCGGCACCCTCGGCCGCCAATCCCAACTCGGCGCCGACGCCCAGAGGGAAGAAGATATCGACACCGTCAATCCAAGAAGCTCGGCGGTGCTGCGCGGATTCCTCGTATACCTCGGTCTGATCGCAGGCGTGCTGGTCTTCGTGGATAACCCGATCGCGCCTACACAGACGCAGTACATCCGACTCGCAGGGCTCATCTCACTGCTCAGCTTCGTCGTGAACGCGCGGCCCAGCATGTTCGGAAAGCTCCTCTGCCGAATGGGAGATTTCTTCGAAAACGAGCCTGACACAAACACCTGACACAAGAGATGCCGGCCGCGAT
Source organism: uncultured Thermoanaerobaculia bacterium (assembly GCA_964497785.1). Lineage (GTDB taxonomy): Bacteria > Acidobacteriota > Thermoanaerobaculia > Thermoanaerobaculales > Sulfomarinibacteraceae > CAZCEX01. Next base: position 1,553 of record CAZCEX010000533.1, read on the forward strand.
GGCTGGCAACCAAAGGAGTTTGACATGAACGGAATCAGACCCCCGGATGACGCGGCCACTCAAAGGTACGAAGATCGACGCAACGATCGGGAGACCCTGTCCAAGGAAATCATAGCCCGTGGCGTCGAGCAGGTGGAGGATCGTGAACGGTTGGAATATCGACGCTCCACCGTTGGGGCGGAGGACGCCGTCGGACTCGAGAGGATCATAGGGGAGAGTGACCTTCTCGGTGTCAACTTCCTCGACCTCGGCCTGACTGCGGCCGCGGCGGTGTGCCGGATCCAGGTCAGAAATCCCCTGGGCTCGGTCCTCGGTCACGGGACCGGCTTCCTGGTATCTCCCGAGTTGCTGCTCACCAACAACCACGTCTTGAGGTCACCCGAGTACGCCCGCAGGAGCCTGGCCGACTTCCAGTTCGAGGACGATGCCCAGTTCCTGCCGAAGGACACCAAGACCTACCAACTCCAGCCTGAACGCTTCTTTTTCACCAACGACGAGCTCGATTACACCCTGGTTGCGGTGCGACCTACAGCGACCGATGGCACGCCCTTGTCTCGATTCGGCTTTCTGCCTCTGTTGGCGCCGTCTGGCAAGGCGCTGCTCAACGAGTACGTCGCCATCGTGCAGCACCCCGGCGGTGGGACCAAGCAGATCGCCCTCCGGGAGAACCGGATGGTCGACGTCTTCGACAGCTTCGTGCACTACAGCACCGACACTTTGCGGGGGTCTTCGGGCTCGCCGGTCTTCAACGACCAGTGGGAGGTGGTCGCTCTGCACCACGCAAGCGTGAAGGCGCGCGACGAGAACGGCAACGTGCTCAACGTGGACGGCAACCTCTGGCAGCCGGACGATGGGGAAAGCCGCATCAAGTGGGTTGCGAACGAAGGCATCCGTATCAGCAGCATCTACGAGAACCTGACCGAGGTGAGCGAAGAGTCCCCGGAGGTCAAGGACGCGCTCAGCGAGCTCACACGGGGCGGTCCGCTTCCGAGCCCCGGTCCCGACGGGGACATGGATGTGTGCGAGCTGGACTACGAGTGGTACGAGGGCAGCACCGGCTATGACGCCGACTTCCTGGGCGCGCGGGTCGAGCTTCCGACCCTCGCTGAGCATCGCCGGGCCGACATCGCGCCGCTCAAGGACGGCAACGGCTCGGAACTCAAGTACACGCATTTCTCCGTGGTCATGAGCCAGGCACGGCGCTTGGCCTTGTTCACCGCAGTGAATATCGACGGCGACCTTGCGGTGAGCCACCGCCGAGGCCGGGATCGCTGGTACTACGACCCGCGAATGGATCGTGGTTTCCAGGCAGGCCCCGAGCTCTACAAGAGAAACGACCTGGATCGCGGCCATCTTGTGCGCCGCCTCGACCCAGTCTGGGGCGAGCGATCCGCCGAGGCAAACGAGGATACCTTCCACTTCTCGAACTGTGCCCCACAGCACAAGAAGCTGAATCAGCAGACGTGGCTGAGCCTCGAGAGATACATCCTGGACAACGCCGGGCTTCACCGGATCAAGGTGACGGTATTCACAGGGCCAGTCTTCAGGGCCGACGACATGCTTTACCGGGGGGAGTTTCAGATCCCGGCCGACTTCTGGAAGGTCGTGGCTTTCGTGAAGGAGGGTGGAGAGGTCTCGGCGACCGCCTATCTGCAGACGCAGAAGCACCTCTTGGAAGACCTGGAGTTCGCGTACGGCGAGTACAGGACCTACCAGGTCCCGATCAGCCGAATCGAGGCCCTGACCGACCTGCGCTTCGGCACGCTGGGTCAAAACGACCCCATTGCGGATCTCGAAGCGACAGTGGGTTGGCCCATCGATGGGCCCCGGGACATTCGACTGTGAACG
>CAZCEX010000534.1:0-3398 GCA_964497785.1 uncultured Thermoanaerobaculia bacterium
TCCCCTGCTAGCATGATTGTTTTCGTTCCATCCCCAGGAGGAAAACAGATGCCCAGCAAGAAACACCCCAAAATGCCAGCACGATTGTCGCGACTTGAGAAACGCCTGACAGCATGGCGAAAAGCTCGCACACCGGGACAACGAATTCCACCATCGATCTGGCAAGCAGCAGCCAAGCTAGCAACCGAGTATGGCCTGAGCAAGACCGCAGTCACATTGAAGCTGAGTTACGTGGGACTTCGAAAGCATGTCGAACAAGCGCGATCGGAATTACCATCCACTCCTTCGTTTGTCGAATTGCCGGCAAGCTCGTTTCCCATTGCTAGCGAGTGCAAGATTGAATGGGAAGATGGCGACGGCGCAATCATGCGAATGCACCTGAAAGGTGGCGAAGCCCCGAACGCGTTAGCACTGGGCCGTGATTTCTGGAGCACGAACGGATGATTCAGATCACGCCACAGATGAAAATTCTAGTCGCGTTGGAGCCTGCCGATTTTCGAAAAGGGATTGATGGTTTGGCTAGCGTGTGTAAGGATTCACTCCAATGCGATCCGTTTGAAGGCACAGTGTTTGTATTTCGAAATCGCCGTCGCACGGCGATAAAATTACTTGTGTACGACGGCCAAGGTTTCTGGTTATGTCAGAAACGCATGTCCGAGGGACGGTTTCGCTGGTGGCCCACTTCATCCGACAATGAATTGACTCGGTCCCTGGCCGCACATCAGTTGCAAGTTCTCTTCTCGGCCGGCAATCCGAGCAAGACGTCCGCAGCGCCCGATTGGCGTCCCGTTGGCCCACATGCCCCAAAGAAAAACTCCTCTTGAATTGGATGCGAGATTTGGGTTACACCTTATCGCACATGACAACGGTACTTGTGCCATGATGATCCAGTGGATTTTATCGTGAAACGGAAAAAGCCAGAAATCATCGAACTGGAAGCAGCAGAATTGGAAAAAATTCTGCAGCGCGCCGAATCGCGAAATTTCAGTGATCAGGATTACAAGATCGTTATCACGATCATCAAGGCGTATGTCCACGTGCTCGCGTTACTTCAAAAAGGTAAGATTTCAATACATCGCCTGAAAAAAATGATTTTCGGCTCAAAGACCGAAAAGACCTCAGCGGTGGTTGGTAACAAAAACGATCGGTCGTCTCCTTCGCAAGATAAATCGACCGAACCATCTTCCACCGAAAAGACCGATTCGAGCGACGATTCGGATGACAAGCCTGGTTCGGGTGGTGAACCCAATTCGACTGACAAGCCATCCAAACCACAGGCCAAGGGCCACGGCCGCAATGGGGCCGATGCTTATTCGGGAGCCGAGCAGACCGAGGTGCCTCACGAATCGCTCAAAGCGGGCGATCCATGCCCTAAATGCAACGATGGCAGCAGACTGTACGAGGTGACCGAATCGGGTGTCTTTGTTCAGATAATTGGCCAGGCTCCCCTTGGAGGCACCGTTTACTCGCTCGAGAAGTTGCGATGCAATCTGTGTGGCACGATCTTCACGGCCCAATTACCTGAAGGGGTTAGCCACAAGAAGTACGATGCGACTGCCGCAGCCATGGTTGGCATGATGAAGTATGGGACTGGAATGCCATTCAATCGAATGGATAACATGCAAGGGAATCTTGGAATTCCCGTGCCGTCCTCGACCCAGTGGGACATTGTCCATGACATGTACTATAAGATCGTCCCGGTATTTCAGACCTTGGTGTGGATTGCTGGCCAGGGCGATGTACTTTACAACGATGACACGACAGTCAAAATCCTGGAACTGATGGGCAAGCGGGCAGAGAAGGCTGCCTTGGCTGGAGAGAGTTTGGATGAAGAAGGTGTCGGAGAACACCGCACCGGCATGTATACGACGGGTGTTGTGTCGACGATAGACAAAGGTTATCGAATAGCACTTTTTTTCAGTAGCCGCAAACTTGCGGGAGAAAATCTAAAAGACGTGTTGTCCCAACGTGCCAAAGAGCTCGGACCACCGATCCAGATGTGTGATGGGCTGTTGTCACATAATCTTCCGGGCGAGCTAAAGACTATACTTGCCAACTGTCTTTCCCATGGCCGTCGGAAATTTGTCGAAGTGTATGATGTTTTTCGAGAGGAGTGCCGGCACGTACTTGAGGCATTGAAGGTCATTTACAAGAATGACGCGATCGCGCGTGAGCAAGAACTATCGCCGGAGGAGCGATTGCGTTTCCACCAGACCGAAAGTGGCCCAGTCATGGAAGAGCTCCATGACTGGTTCAACCGACAATTCAATGAACGGCTGGTGGAGCCCAACTCGGATCTTGGCCAATCCATCAACTACATGCTCAACCATTGGAAAGAGCTGACACTGTTTTTACGCAAGGCCGGAGCACCACTTGATAACAATATTTGCGAAAGGGCTCTGAAAAAAGCGATTCTCCATCGGAAGAATGCTCTCTTCTACAAGTCGCGCCAAGGAGCTCGGGTTGGCGATGCGTTCATGAGCTTGATTTACACGTGCCAGCTCTGCATGGTCAATCCGTTTGATTACTTGACGGAGCTCTACCGAAACGCGGAATATGTTGCCATGTACCCCGATCGTTGTTTGCCTTGGAACTATCGCGAAACGCTCCTTGCGTGACAGGGCGATGGTGGGCTGCGTAAAATGTGGTATTGCAGACCGAAGTAGGGGCTTCCATCTTGGGGCGTTTTTGTTCCGCCGCTTGAAGGTTGGTGTTCGTTTTCCACGATAGGGACTTTGCTGGTCTTAGCTGCGTAGCAGCGGCAGCGGATAGCCCCGGGCGAGGTCTGGCAAGCCTCAGCGAGTCTGACCGCTGCCCGGGGTATATGTTGCAATAACAATTGTCGGCCGAGCGGATTGCGATGGGTACGACCGGCGGCTGACCGAGGCCGAAATGAGCCGCGGTAAGCCTCGGCTCATTTCGGCCTCGGACACCCGCCGTTTGCCGGCAACGTGGACTACTCGGCCGATGAATCGGGGGTGACGGATCAACCCCGGGCTGCACGAAAACTCGCCGGGGCTCGTTTCCGTTTGCCCGGGGCTATCCGATGTCGTCCCTTCGGGACTAGTGAAAAACACAATGCCACCAAACCTCAAGGATGGATCCGGGAATTGCCATTTGACGCTTGTATTCCCAGACACGAACGCGTCGAGTGATGGTAGTACGAGGACGGTCATAAGAACCAGCTGTCAGATCGGCAAGAGCTTCGACGGCCCCATTCAACCGCCGATGCTAGCGTGAAATTCGACGGAAAATTCGGGTTTTACGGGCTCACCGGAAGGACACGCCATGGACGACATCAACCCGAGGCTGCTCGAAGTGTTCTTCGAGGTGCAACGTGGGTTGCCCCGACAAGGTCCCGGAGATAGCGACAGCACAACCAAAGCCCTAGCAGTCTG
>CAZCEX010000535.1:0-3391 GCA_964497785.1 uncultured Thermoanaerobaculia bacterium
CTCCGAGCTTGACGATCGGGATCTCGAACATCAGCTCGAGCCCGAGGCTGAAGCCCGAATCGGTGTCGAGGTCGAAATCGGCAACGTTCCCTTTGAGCTGGAACCCTCCCGCCACGCCGAAATCCAGACCGATGGCAGCTGCCTGACCCGCGGTGGAGAGAACGATGACAAAGGCGGCTGAAATGATGATTCGACGCATGGTGGACTCCAATCGAAGTACCTATCGAGCATATCATGTGAATCTCGACTGCCCGTGGATCAGGTCCGAGAGATCCGGTCGGAAGGAAGGCGCCGCCAGTTCTATGCACTACACCCTCCTGGATTTTCGTAGCCGAGGGAATAGAATGTGCGGGCAGGTCTGATGACGACGTACGAAACCCCGGCGCCTCGAATAGAGCCCATCGTGGATGGTCAACCCTATCCTCTCAGGGTGGAGTTCGTATGACCGCGGTTTCACACTGCATCGATCTTCTCGGCCTTGAAGGCGTAGATTGTGCCGCCCACACGGTCGAGGTTTCAGAGGGGGTTTCCCTGCGAGTCTTCGAGTGGTGCCCGCCGTCGGTTGAAGGGTCTCCGGTGGTATTCGTTGCCGGGTTGATCACGGTCGTGGACAGCTGGGTTCCGGTCCTACGTGAGCTCGCCGCGACGCGCCGTGTGGTATACGTCGAGACCAGAGAGAAGAGCTCGGCCTCCATTGACCGGAGGTTAATGATCCCGGGGACCTTCTCCCTCGTTGAAATGGGCAAAGACATCGAGGTGGTTGGTCGCGAGCTTGCTTTGGAATGTGACCACGCGGTCTTCGTGGGAAGTTCACTGGGCGCCAACGCAATTCTCGAGGCCCTCAAACAAGGACTCGAATGTAAGGCGGCATTCCTCATCGGGCCGAATGCCGAGTTCTTCATCCCGTGGTGGGGGCATTTCCTGATCCGGTTCCCAGCCTGGGCTTATCGTGCCGTTCTCCCAGCTGTCCTCTGGTACCTGCGGCATTTCCGGCTCGATCCGAACCGTGAGCCGGAGCAAGCCGCCCGTTATGAACGATCGCTCGCCGAGGCTCACGCCGGGCGACTGAAGTTGACCTTGCGCGGGCTCGCGGGATACCGCGCTCTCGAAGGGCTGGATTCGGTTGGTGCAAAGATCGGCGTGGCGTTTGCGGGCAGTGATGCGCTTCACGGTGAGCAAGGTACTCGCCGTCTGGTGGCTGCGTTGGCCGGCGGTGTGGCGATCGTTTGCGCCTCGAATGCGGCCATGCACTCGCCGGCAATAGTCGAGAACCTCAACTCATTCGAAAAGGATATTGATGAGACATAAGAAACTCTTGGTCGTAGTCGTGGTGTTCGTTGCTGCTCACGGTGTGGGCGCTGCCTCCCGGAGTGTTTCTCCGGAGGCGTTTGGCGGAGGAGCGCCGGGTCCCAGCTGCGAGGGCGGGGCGATCCTCGATGACGGCTCATTCGAAACTGCCTACGGGTGGGTGCCGAGCGCCGAGTGGGGTGAGTACGTGCAGACCTTTCAAGTTGGTCGGGTGGAGCCGGTCATGCTCGATTCGGTGTGCGTGTGTTGGACCAGAACGCGTGAAGACGACGGTATCGGGTTCGAGGTCGTGATCTATGAGGACCTCGAGGGTCAGCCGGTGAACGAACCCCTGGCCGTGATCGATGCTTCGATGAATGAGGTTCCGGCATGGCCCGATGGCCGGTTTGTGGAGGTCCCAATCGGGTTCGATCAGTCGATCCTGATGCCCGGGACCTATCACATTGGAGTGCGATGGGCGCCTGCGGTCGATCAATTTTTCTTCGTCTGTGTCGATCAGTCAAACCCCGATGCCGCGGCGCCTGGGTTTTTTCGCGACGACAGGGCTGAAGGAGAGTGGGGATCCGTGCTCGAAAGCTCCGACCCAATCTTTGACGAGCACACGGCCATGTTGATCAGGGCGCGATGGCAGGATGTGGTTGCAACGCCGGCAATCGGATCGATTGGGGCCGGTATCCTCATCGTGATGATCGCTCTCGGTGCTTTCTGGTACCTCCGGCGAGGCTAGCCTGTTACACCTGGCTGATTGACAAGGTCAGCGAACGCTTGCTGAGTGGTTTCGCTGATGAATACCGAATAGTGCTCTCGAAATGGGGCCCGGCAGCTTTCTTGCCGGGCCCTGATGTGTCTTTCCAGCGCATGGATCGTCCGCAGTGTGGCATCGTGGGAGGGTCGGCCGGGCTCGAAAAAAGAGCAAAGATCGGTCAACAAAGACCGCTGAACCGAGCAGTCGTTGAATCGGCCGAGGTCGTCCTGGAGGTCTTTGAGGCGACGAATGACCCCGCGAACCGCATCTCTGGGGTAACAAGAAGAGAAGAACTCGAGCAGGTAGCGGAGCTTTTTGGCGTCGATGCGGGTTCGGTGCAGGGTCTCGTCGGGGGCGCCGTGCGCGGTTTCTTCACCTTTCAGCACGAGCCGCCGGTGGGCCCGGAGGATGCGCTCTGTCGCGACGTCTTTCACGGGCCTGCTGCCGTCTCTAGTTCGACTCGGAGCCGCTTCGCCGAGGGTAGCGCGCCAGGCTGGGCACAGGCGCTTGAAACGAGGTGACCGGAGGTGTTCTTTGAGGTCGAGCCAGGTTCGCCGCCTTTGTTCGCCCGCAGCGCGAATGACCGAAACGACCGCCGGGTCCGATGCCGTTGACACGAGGGGGAGATCATGGCGGAGGTCCTCGAGCCACACATCGTTGTCGCGGCAAGGGCCGGTGATCGTTGCCAGCCATTTGAACTCGGCCTGAAATGGTGTCACGGTCTGTTTCGGGAGGCTGCCCTTCAGCTGGCCCAGAGCTGTTCGTGTTCGGCGAGTGGCCACTCTCAGGTCGTGCAGGTGCTCCGGGGCGACGTCGTCGATGATCCCCGGCCAGTGTGCCTCGATGACGTCGGTGAGATCGAGCAGGATTCGGCGCACCACCGATCCAGCGGGCTCCTTCGGCGAAAAAACCAGCGGCAGGGATGAACTCATGGTTTCTTCATCAAAGCGACCTCTCGAGCAAATGTCACCTATTCACGATGCGATTGGTGCGAGCGTCAAGGTTAGCATCAAGATTAGGTATCATGGTGGTTCGTCTTGATCGAGAAGAAAATCATGAATCAAAAAAGCCTGTCGCCCACATCGCACGAAGCCTTCGTCAACCGGGAAATGAGTTGGCTTCAGTTCGCCCGGCGTGTGCTCGAGGTGGCCGGGGATCGTGAGGTTCCGCTGCTCGAGCGCGTCAAGTTCATAGGTATCGTCGGAATGCTGCACGACGAGTTCTTCATGAAACGCATGTCGGGTTTGAAACGCCAGCTTTCGCGGGGAGTGAACAAGGTCTCGATCGACGGCAGGACCCCGCGCGAAGAGTACATGGCGTGCCGCGAAGAGGTCCTCG
>CAZCEX010000536.1:0-3381 GCA_964497785.1 uncultured Thermoanaerobaculia bacterium
TGGGGGAGCCGAGACAACGGCCCCCCTACCCCATCGAGCGGGGCATCGACGGCTGTCCGACCTCGATCAACAACGTCGAGACCCTCGCCAACGTCCCAGTCATCATCAATCAAGGCGCCGCCGAGTACGCCAAGGTCGGCGTACCAGGAAACACCGGCACCAAGATTTTCTCGCTCGTCGGCAAGATCCGGGACACCGGCCTCGTTGAGGTGCCGCTCGGAATGACCATTGGCGAGGTGGTCCACGACATCGGTGGCGGTCCAGCAGGCAAGGCCAGAATCAAGGCCATACAAACGGGCGGCCCTTCAGGCGGGTGCATCCCGGCCGAGCGCTTCGACCTCCCCGTCGACTTCGACAGCTTGAAGGAGGCCGGGTCGATCATGGGGTCGGGCGGCATGATCGTCATGGACGACGACACCTGCATGGTCGACGTCGCCAAGTATTTTGTAAGCTTCCTCAAAGATGAGTCGTGCGGTAAGTGCTTCACATGTCGCAAGGGTACCCAGCGAATGCACGAGATCTTGGAAGACATCACGGAGGGCCGGGGGACCCTGGATCAGCTGGTTTTGCTCGAGGAGCTCGCCACGGTGGTCAAGGACACTTCCATGTGCGGCCTCGGTCAGTCTGCCGGAAATCCGGTCCTCAGTACTTTGCGGTACTTTCGCCACGAGTACGAACGGCACATTGTCGACAAACGGTGTGATGCCTTCGTCTGCAAAGACCTGGTGGGACCGCCGTGCCAGGCGGCGTGCCCGGTTGGCACCGAAGCGTGGCGCTACGTCGCCCACATCGCCCGCGGTGAGTACGAGGACGCCTACCGTGTCATCCGCGAGGCCAATCCTTTCCCATCGGTGTGCGCCCGCGCCTGCGACCACGCCTGCGAAATGAGGTGTCGTGCCGGCACCAGCGGTGGCAACCCGATCGCTATCAGGACACTCAAACGCTTCATCACCGATCGCATCGAACCCTCGGCCTACACACCGATTCGGCGCGAGTGGGGGGAAGGGGAACCACCCAGGGTCGCGGTGGTCGGAGCTGGGCCCGCCGGCCTCACGACCGCTCACTTCCTCTCCCTCAAGGGCTACCGGATTACCGTTTTTGAGGCGGAGCCCCAGCCTGGAGGGATGCTGTACTGCGCTATACCGGAGTACCGTCTGCCGCAAGAGGTGATCACGAAGGAGATCGACAGCCTCCTCGACGAAAACATCACCGTCGTCTGCAACACCCGCCTCGGTGATGACATCACCGTGGACGGACTCTTCGAGGACGGTTTCAGCGCCGTCATGCTGGCGCTCGGGGCGCACAAGAGTCGACCCCTCGGGCTCGACAACGAAGACGTTCCCGGCGTCTACCCTTCGATTGAGTTTCTCAAGGCGTTCAACCTCAAAGGCGAGCAGCTCGCCAAGGGGCGGGTCGGCGTCATCGGTGGCGGCAACTCGGCAATCGACGCCGCCAGGACCGCTCTCCGCCAACGCGATGTCGAAAGTGTCTCGATCCTCTACCGGCGCACACGGGCCGAAATGCCGGCCTTCGAGGAGGAGATCGAGGCGGCCATCGAGGAAGGCGTCACCATCGAAGCGCTCGTCAGCCCGACCGAGATCAAGACAACCAGCGGCCTCTTTTCCCACCTCGAGTGCGTGCGGAATCAACTCGGGGAGCCCGACTCCAGCGGCCGTCGGCGACCCGTACGCATCGAAGGAAGCGAGCACGTCATCGAGCTCGACACGCTGATTGTGGCGATCAGCGAAGACTCCGGGGTGGACAGCATCACGCCGGCCCGCTCGGGCGGCATCGAGGTCACCGACTGGAACACGGTGAAGACCGACCCCAAGACGTTGCTCACGAGCCGGCCTGGCGTCTTTGCGGCCGGCGACGTGGTCACGGGACCCAATACCATCATCGACGCCATCGCCGACGGCAAGAAGGCGGCGGTCATGATCGACCACTTCGTCAGGGGCGAGGAGCTGACGCAGCCCGTAAGATCACTGATGCCAACGGTCCGTCTCGAGCCGGTCGAGGTCGAACCCGAGCAAGCCCATGATGACCGAATCGAGACTCCGCGGGCCTCGATCGAGTGGCGCAAGCGGAACTTTGCCGAGGTCGAGGTCGGACTTTCGATGCCGGAGGCGACACGGGAGGCCCGCCGCTGTCTGCGCTGCGATCTCGAGTTCGTCGAGCACACGGCAGCCGAGGCCCGGGTGGCTGGAGGGAATGCAGAATGATCACCCTGAAGATCAACGGTATCGAGGTGTCTGTGGAGCGGGGCACTACCCTGCTCGAAGCCGCCCAGTTCCTCGGCCTTCCCGTCCCGACCCTGTGCCACATGGAGGGCCTCACGCCCTACGGCGCGTGCCGCCTGTGCGTCGTCGAGGTCGGCGACCCGCCGAGCTCGAGGCTGGTGACCTCATGCACCTACCCGGCGGAGGAGGGGCTCAAGGTGCGGACTGCGTCGGCGCGGGTCGTGCGGGCGCGCAAGATGATCGTCGAGCTGCTGCTCGCCTCGTGCCCCCAGTCCAAGACCATTCAAGACATCGCCGCGGCCATGGAAGTGCGTCAGCAGCGGTTCCGCCAGGAGACCGAAAGCTGCATTCTGTGCGGACGCTGCGTGCGCATGTGCGCCGAGCAGATGGCAGCCGGCGCCATCGGTTTCACCGGCCGCGGCCAGGAACGCAGCATCGGCACACCCTTCGACAGCGCTTCCGAGGTCTGTCGACTCTGCGGAGGCTGTATGTACGTTTGCCCGGTGTGCGAACTCAGATGTACCTATAACGAGCCTGACAAGGCCATCTGCGGGGGCTGCGCGAACCTGGCGCCCCCCTGTCTCGACAAGCCGCAGTTCGACGATATGATGTGTTTCATGCAGCCCTGTGTTGCCTGCGAAATCAAGGAAGATTGAGGGAGGAGAGAAGATGTCTCTGTCCAGAACCAACGCGACCGCCGCCACCCTAACAAAGAATCGAACGGAAGACTCGATCGTTCCCGTTTCGGGCATGTGCGTGACCTGCGTGGATGGTTGCATCGGCATGTGCGAGATCGGTAAGTCGGCGTACCGCGGTCACGAAGTGATCTACCCGCAACCGTTCGGCGTCATCACCACCGCCGGCGAGAAGGTCTATCCGGTCGACTACTCGCACTTCAACATCATGGGAACGGCGGTGGGGGCTCACGGCATTGAGGCCGATAGTGACAAGGCGATCTTTCCGGCCGTCGACCTGGAGGTGCATTTCGGCCACGACGGCGGGCTGAAGTTTCGCTACCCGTGGATCATCCCAGGCATCGGCTCGACCGATGTCGCCAAGAATAACTGGGAGGGTCTCGCAATCGGCTCCGCCCTCGCCGGCACCGGCCTGACCATCGGCGAGAACGTCGTCGGCATGGACA
>CAZCEX010000537.1:0-3378 GCA_964497785.1 uncultured Thermoanaerobaculia bacterium
CGTTGATGAAGGGCATCTCTTCGGGGAGCTCGAGATTGAAGAGCACCCGCCCCGCCGTGGTCTCGAGAAGCATGTTCTCGACCTCGATCATGTCGGCATGGAGCTGGTCCTGGGACCCACCCTGAGCCACCAGGTCGATGAGCTTGCCACTGTATCGGACCTGGATCGGGGCCTGAGTCGCCACAACGCCCTGGCTGTGGGCAAGGAATACCTCGTCGGACGACGCGAAGGTCTTGCCCGCACCGTGCGCGAGAGAGTTCTCCGTAGTCAGGTAGTAGATCCCGATCACCATGTCCTGTGAAGGCACTGCCAGAGGTCGTCCACTCGCCGGCGACAGGATGTTCCGCGACGACATCATCAGGATATGGGCCTCGAGCTGAGCTGCCGGCGAAAGCGGCAGGTGGACAGCCATCTGATCGCCGTCGAAGTCGGCGTTGTAGGCCGCGCAGACCAGCGGGTGGATCTTGATCGCCTTACCTTCGACCAGAACAGGCTCGAAGGCCTGGATTCCCAAACGGTGAAGGGTGGGCGCCCGGTTGAGCAATACCGGATGCTCACGGATCACGTGTTCGAGCGCATCCCAGACCTCTGGGGTCTGCTCCTCAACGAGCTCCTTCGCCATCTTGATCGTCGTCGCCAGCTCCCGTTTCTCGAGCTCGCGGTAGACAAAGGGCTTAAAGAGCTCGAGCGCCATCTTCTTCGGCAGACCACATTGGTGGATCTTGAGGTCGGGACCGACGACGATCACCGAACGCCCGGAGTAGTCGACACGCTTGCCGAGCAGATTCTGACGGAACCGACCCTGCTTGCCCTTGAGGTTGTCGGACAGGCTCTTGAGCGGACGGTTATTCGAACCCTTGATCACCCGCCCGCGGCGACCGTTGTCAAAGAGGGCGTCCACGGCCTCTTGGAGCATTCGCTTTTCGTTGCGGACAATGACCTCTGGGGCCCGCAGGTCGAGCAACTTCTTGAGGCGGTTGTTGCGGTTGATGACTCTCCGGTAGAGATCATTGAGGTCCGAGGTGGCGAACCGACCGCCGTCCAGGGGCACCAACGGTCGCAACTCCGGCGGCAGCACCGGAATCACTTCGAGGATCATCCACTCCGGCCGATTCCCCGACCGGCGAAGGGCCTCGACGAGCTTGAGACGCTTGGCCGCCTTCTGCTTGCGCATGACGGCGGTCTCCGTGCGCATCAACATGCGCAACTCTGCGGCCATCTCGTCAAGATCGAGGCGCTCGAGAAGCGTGCGAGCGGCTTCGGCGCCCATGCGAGCCACAAAGCTCTCGCCGTACTCCTCCTTCGCCTCACGATATTCTTCTTCGCTAAGCACCTGCTTTTCTTCGAGTCCGGTGTCCCCCGGATCGACGACGATGTAGGCCTCGAAGTAGAGCACACGCTCGAGCTGGCGCATGGTCATGTCGAGCAGCAGCCCAATCCGCGATGGCAGCCCTTTGAAGAACCAGACGTGGGAGACCGGCGCAGCGAGCTCTATATGGCCCATGCGCTCCCGGCGGACCTTCGACTTGGTCACCTCGACGCCGCACTTGTCGCAGACGACTCCGCGGTACTTCATGCGCTTGTACTTGCCGCACAAGCATTCCCAATCGGTCGTCGGGCCGAAGATCTTGGCGCAGAAGAGTCCATCACGCTCCGGCTTAAAAGTCCGGTAGTTGATGGTCTCGGGCTTGATCACCTCGCCGTGTGACCAGGACCTGATCTTTTCAGGGCTGGCCAGCCCCAAGCGAATGGCATTGAAGTCATTGAGTGGCTTTGGCTTTTCCAAAAAACTGCGAACCTCGGACATAGATGAACGCTCCATGCTCACAGCCCCCTACTCCTCATCCTGCTGCAGCAGCTCGACGTCAAGCGCCAGCGCCTGCAGCTCCCGGACCAGTACGTTAAACGACTCCGGCAGACCAGGCTCCTCGGGAACCTGACCCTTGACCACTGATTCGTAGACCTTGGCCCTTCCGTCGACGTCATCGGACTTCACCGTCAGCAGCTCTTGCAGGGTGTGGGCCGCGCCGTAGGCTTCCAGGGCCCAGACCTCCATCTCACCGAGCCTCTGACCGCCGAACTGAGCCTTTCCGCCGAGCGGCTGCTGGGTGATCAGGGAGTAGGGCCCAATCGACCGTGCGTGGATCTTGTCATCCACCAGGTGGCTGAGCTTCAACATGTAGATATAACCGACAGTCACGCGGTTTTCGAAAGGCTGACCCGTACGACCGTCATAGAGCAGGCTCTTGCCGTCGACCGGCAGCCCGGCTTGATCGAGCATGTCGTGGATCTCGTCTTCCGTCGCACCCTCGAAGACGGGGGTTGCGAACTTCAGGCCGAGCTCGTGACCCGCCCATCCGAGATGGGTCTCGAGGATCTGCCCAACATTCATTCGAGACGGCACACCGAGCGGGTTGAGAATGATCTCAACTGGCGTCCCGTCGGGCAAGAAGGGCATGTCCTCCTCTGGAAGGGTCTGTGAAATCACGCCCTTGTTGCCGTGCCGACCCGCCATCTTGTCCCCGACCTGGAGCTTACGCTTCATGGCCACGAAGACCTTGACCTGTTTGATGACGCCGGGGGGCAGCTCGTCGCCCTGCCGCAACAGCTCGACGCGCTCCTGATTGAGCTGATCGAGCACCTCGACCTGTGACTCGGCCTGACGTACGATGAGCCTGACCTTGTCTAGCAGGACCGGGTCTGCGAGTGATAGCCCGAGGTACTCTGCGCGGGTCATCGCCCCGAGCAGGGCATGGGTCAGGACCCCACCCTTTTTCACAACGACCTCACCGGCCCGGTTCGCGACGTTGGCCGTTACCTTCACTCCTTCGAGCAGGGATTGGATCTTCGAGTCACGAACCTCGAGAATGATGCGTTTCTCGTCTTCGGAGTTCTTGCGGATTCGTTCGATCTCCTCCGATTCGATGGCGAGCTGTCGCAGGTCCTTGTCGACCCCCTTGCGGGCGAAGACTTGCACACCCACCACCACGCCCTCGATTCCGGGCGGACAGCGCAACGACGCGTCCCGAACATCACCGGCTTTTTCGCCGAAGATAGCACGCAGGAGCTTCTCCTCTGGTGTCAGCTGGGTTTCCCCCTTGGGAGTCACCTTACCGACCAGGATGGTGCCCTGATGGATCTGCGCGCCGATTTGGATCACTCCCGCCTCGTCGAGGTAGGACAGCGCCGACTCGGAGATGTTCGGGATGTCGCGGGTGATCTCCTCGGGTCCCAATTTGGTGTCGCGGGCCGAGACCTCGAACTCCTCGATGTGGATCGAGGTGTACTTGTCATCCTTGACCATGCGCTCCGAGACGACGATTGCGTCCTCGAAGTTGTAGCCCCGCCAGGGCATGAAGGCGACGAGCACGTTGTGAC
>CAZCEX010000538.1:0-3374 GCA_964497785.1 uncultured Thermoanaerobaculia bacterium
GACGGTGGTCTATCCGACCGAGCTTCGCATCGACACTGACGGCGACGGCAATTTCGAAACGATCGTCGCGACCGACTCACAGGGTGACGGGGACTGGGACTACGTCAACCCGGCGTACGCCCACCCAACCACTGGTGAGCCCGTCGTCGACGTGGCCGCCGGCGGAGAGCTCGCATATCAGTTGCATCGAGCAGTGGACATCAATCAGAATCCATACCGGGACTCGGTGACCCTGACTGCAACCTCCGAAAACAACGGTGACGCCGACAGCATCACCGCTACCAACCTCCTGCCGACACCGACGCCGGCCGTTGTGTCGTTGTTCGACGTGTATTCAGCCGACGGCCGGGTGATCGTCGAGTGGCAGACCGCCTCAGAAATCGGTACGGCTGGATTCCAGGTGTTCCGTGCCCCGGCCGGCAGCGGCCTCTACAAGCCGGTCAGCGAACAGATGCTGTTCGGCCTGCTCCACGCACCGCAGGGCGGACAGTATCTGTGGGTTGACCAGACAGCGATTGCTGGGAGGCCCTACAGCTACCGGCTCGAAGAGATCGGTGTTCGAGGCCAGGTTCGACGATTCGGACCCTTCACCGGGGCCGTGACCGAGATCCGGCCGGACGACCCGCGATGGCCCTCCGGCGAGGTTCTGACTGGCGACTTTTCGCGCACTGCCCATACGAGCTCGGTGCGCCACAACCCTCCCGGACCGAAACGATGGATGGTGAGCAAGAGCGTTACCTCGAACTGGGTCAAGCTGGCAATCGCTGAGGACGGCCTGGTGATGGTGCCCGCGAGCGATTTCGCTGCGTCGATGGGACGGCCGGTCGAGGAACTCAGGAAGATGATCGTGGATGGTCAGCTCAAGATCACCAACCGCGGCGTCGACATTGCTTGGAAACCGGCTGCGGATAGTAGCGCGATCTACTTCTTCGGTCAGGCCATTGACAGCCCCTACACGGCACACAATGTGTACTGGGTGGAGGAGGGCGCCGGGTTGACGATGTCTCCTGTGCTCAGTCCTGGCATGCGGTCCGGTCAACCAGGCAGCTTCACTGATGAAATCCATTTTGAGCAGGACGAGTGGCCGGCGACCGCGATCGTCGACGATCCCGAAGGCGACTTTTGGTTCTGGGAGTACTTGTTCGCCGGCGACCCGGCGGCAGGCACTTGCAGTGTCACTCTCGACACACCTGACGTGATTCTGCACCGAGGAGAATCGGCTGCGACCGTGGTACTCAAGGGCGGCACTGAATCGAACACCGCCCTCGATCACCACGTTCTGATTCGACTCAACGGAAGCCAAATCGGAGACGTGCGCTGGGATGGACTGGATTCGCACGTCGCCAAGCTGACCTTCCCGGCCACTCTGCTCCAAAGCGGCAACAACGATTTGCAGATCACCGCTCTGCTCGAGCAAGGGGTCGAGGCTGATTTGGTCTACCTCGACTCGGTCGACATGACCTACCGCCGGCGTCTGCGTGCCGTGAATGATGAGTTGCTCGCGACGTCATCAAGCGCTCAGGCGGTTGCGGTCGGTGGATTCACCGCACCAGAAATCGTCGTCTGGGACATCTCAAGACCGCGGCGGCCGGTGCAGATGTCATCCAAGGTGAACCAGGTCAATGGTTCTTACACGGTCACTTTCGCCAACCCCAATCCTGGGGTGAGGATCATGGCCTCAACGTTGGCAGCGGCGACGCCTCCGGTCGCTATCTGGCAGGATGAGTTCTCCCAGTTGCGGGCCGGCTCCAACCGCGGCGCCTACCTGGTGGTTGCCGGCAACGGCCTCGAGGAGGCCGCCGGCAGGCTTGCGTCATACCGCAGCGGCAACGGCCTCGAGTCGGTGGTGGCCAACCTGGAAGATGTCTACGACGAGTTTAACTACGGCATCGAGAGCCCGTGGGCAATCCGCTCCCTCCTCACCCACGCAGTGGCAAACTGGGCAGTCCCGCCGCGCTACGTGGTATTGGCGGGTGACTGTTCATTCGACTACAAGGACATCTTCGGGGAGGGTGACAATCTGGTACCCGCACCCATGGTGAGCACGGCGAACGGGTTGGTGCTGTCCGACGCCCTGTTGGCGGACCTTGTCGGAGGGGACGGCGCCCCCGAGGTGGCGATCGGTCGTTTGCCGGTGCAGAGCGCCGGTGAGATCGATACGTATCGGGCGAAAGTCGAGGCCTACGAAAGCTCGGTTGGGGACTGGCAGTCGCAGACTGCCTGGTTGGCGGACGACCCCGACGAGGGTGGCGAGTTCACTCTCGACAGTGAGCAGCTTCTCGCGAGTCTTCCCCAGAACCTGTCTGCGGACCGCATCTTCCTCGAGGAGCTCGGTCTGAACGATGCCCGTGAGGCGATTTTGAACGCCTTCGATCAGGGTGTCCTGGCCGTCGGCTTCCTCGGTCACAGCGGTCTCGACCGACTGACTGAGGAGGGCGTTCTGGTCACTGGGGATACGGCCTCAATGGCCAACCATGAGCGTCTTCCGATCGTTGCGGCCCTGTCGTGCGTCATCGGACGTTCGGACATTCCGGGGTTCGACACCCTGTCCGAAGCTCTGGTCTTGAAGGACGACGGCGGCGCCATCGCAGTCTGGGGACCGAGCGCCTTGTCGATGAACGAGGACGGGGTTGCGATGGGTGAGCTGTTCATGACGTCTGTATTGGGCGGTTCGTTTACGACCCTGGGCGATGCCCTGAGTGATGCGTTGCGCCGGTACTCGATTCGGATCGGTAGCAGCGATGTTGATCCTCTGACAACCTCTGTCTATACCCTGCTCGGAGACCCTGCGGTGACACCGCCTCCGTGGCAGCAATAGGACAACGAGAGAAGGGCATTGATGCAACCCGGTTCTGTAACCGACTGGCGTGCCGATTTCGGGCGCCGTCTGGTCAACCTCAGGGTGCCGATCTCGGGCACTCTGGAGTTGACCCATCGGTGCAACCTGGGTTGCGTGCACTGCTACCTCGGGAGTCGTCAGGATCGTCAACATTCTGCCAAACGGGAGATGACGACCGATGAAGTGTTTTCGGTGCTCGACCAGGTGGCTGCTGCCGGCTGCCTGAATCTTGTACTGAGCGGCGGTGAGCCCTTGCTGCGCCGGGATTTTGCAGAAATCTACCGTCACGCCCGGGGCCTCGGCCTTGTGGTGACGGTCTTTTCCAACGCGACCCTTGTGACAGAGGAATTGGTCGATCTTTTTCGCGACTATCCCCCATACGCTGTGGACATCAGCGTCTACGGCGCGACTCCTGCCACCTATGAGAAGGTGACCGGGGTCGCCGGCTCGTTCGAGCAGTGCATGCGGGGAATCCGGCGTCTCATTGACGGGGGAATCCGTGTCCAGCTCAAGACCATGCTGATGTCGGTCAACC
>CAZCEX010000539.1:0-3370 GCA_964497785.1 uncultured Thermoanaerobaculia bacterium
TTCTGCTGATCGTAGCTGCCATGAGCTGGGATCTCACCGAGGACCTGATCCGCAGTTCTCGTTTGGCCCGCGAGGTGATCGCGAGCGAGCGGCGTTGGCGGCAGCTGCTCGAAGATGTGCAGCTGCTTGCAGCACGAATCGATCAACACGGGCGTGTGGTCGAGGTCAACCCCCATTTCACACGGGTCATGGGTTACACGACCGCAGACGCCGCAGGCCATGAGTACTGGGAGTTCATTCCTCCCGAACGTCGAGAGGACCGACGTGCTGCCTTTGCGCGGGCGATGGCCGGAAACCCGAACCCGGAGGTCGAGGTGGAGACGACAAGCAGGGAGGGCGACCGCAAGAATATTCTGTGGCGCAACGTTGTGCTGCGGGACGCTGACGGCGGTGTCGAGGGCATGCTCAGCCTCGGCGCTGACATCACGGATCGCATGGCCGCAGAGGCAGACCGTGACCAAGCACTGGCCGATCTCGAGCGCACCGTGGTACAGCTCGAGAACATGAAGGTCAGGCTCGAGGAGGAGAACGTGCAGCTCCGGAAGGAGGTTGGGCGGCGCGAAGGTCACCACGAGATCATCGGCGACAGTGAAACGATGCTCTACGTTCTGCACAAGATCGACCAGGTGGCAGCAAAGGACGCCACGGTCTTGATCCAAGGCGAGACCGGGGTCGGCAAAGAGTTGGTTGCGCGAGCGATCCACCGCGGGAGCGAACGGGCCGGCGGACCCTTCGTTGCCGTCAACTGCGCCGGCCTGACAACCAGCCTCATCGAGAGCGAGCTCTTCGGCCACGAAAAAGGCGCCTTCACCGGCGCCGACAGGCAACGCCTTGGACGCTTCGAGCTTGCGGATGGAGGCACCCTCTTCCTCGACGAGGTCGGCGAGCTCCCCCTCGAAGTGCAGCCGAAGCTCTTGCGCGTACTTCAGGAGGGTGAGATCGAGAGGGTGGGTGGTCAGCAGACCGTGGCAGTTGACGTCCGTTTGATTGCCGCTACCAACCGCGAGCTGCGAGCCGAGGTCGCTGCCGGGCGCTTCCGCGAGGATCTTTTCTACCGGCTCGAGGTCTACCCAATCACCGTGCCGCCATTGCGCGACCGTAGGGAGGACATTCCCCGCCTGGTGGCCCATTTTGCACAACACTTCGGCGAGATCCACGGCGCCGTTGTGGAGGAGATCCCGGCAGATCTCATGCGTCAGTTTGAAACCTACCACTGGCCCGGCAACGTGCGCGAGCTGCAGAATATCGTCGAACGGGCGGTCCTGGGGGCCAACGACGGAGTGCTCCGGCTCGCCGGACCACTCGAGGCCGTGCTCTCTCAGACGCCAACAGCGTCCTCGACGGCCGCCGACCGGAGACTAGCGACGCTTGAGGATGTCGAACGTACCCACATCGAGACCGCTCTGGCAGCATGCGGCGGTCAGATCTCCGGCCGCGGCGGCGCCGCCCAGGTGCTCGGTTTGCACCCCAATACCCTGCGCTCACGCATCAAGAAGCTGGGATTGAACACCTCCAGAAACGATCACTGATACGGCCCCGCGGCACAGGCTTTATGGTTCTTCGCAGACCCGGCCCCACCCTTTGCCCGCATCAAGGGTATCCCCACATATCAGGCCCATGCCCATCGCAGCGGTGTGAATTTGAAACGCCAAGACGCGAAGTTCGCAAAGAAGTTCATAGATTCAATAATGACACTTGTTTTCTTTGCGCCTTTGCGTCTTTGCGCCTTTGCGTTTCATGCCTTCAATATCGCAATCGGCCAACCACCCAGGATCAACCTGACTCAAGACGACAGGCTTGATGCGGGTCAGGCAGGTGTGCCGAAGAAACGAAGCTCGAGCCACCGATAGCAGAGCCTCGCGGCGACGACAGCCACAATTGCGATGAGGAGCAACAGCAACGCCCGATAAAAGGCCCGGTCGACGATCTTCTGTCCCAAGCCTTCGACTTCGTCGATGGCAGAGGTCACCTGTGGAAGCAAGCGCTCGGCCCCGCTCGAATCGACGAGGCGGTGAATCGAACCGACAACCGTGTCGAGCTCTCGAATCGTGGCCCCTGCTTCGACCAGGGCCAAACGGTAGTCCTCGATCTCGAACGGCGGGGTAGGCTCCGCGGGCATGTTGAGATCTCCCTCTTCAGCCTGAGCGCCGAGGTCGAGTCGTTCCGCAAGGGCGTCAACCGCAAGCGTCAACTCATTGCCGGCTTCGATCGTCTGTCGCATTTCGGCGAGCACGCCGGTCAGGTGTTGCTCCTCGACGAACAACTGATCGAGCGTATTCTTGCGTTCCAGAGCGAGTCTCTTGAATACCTGATCAACCGTTGCGGCCCTCTCGTCAGCAACTTCGCCAGCCAGCTGCAGAATCGTCTGTTTGCGCTCGTCGGCGATCTGTTGCGGTAAATGCTCGGCCGCGGTGGCGACCCGCTCTGAAACCTCGGCAAACGAATGCACGTCCCTGAGCACCTCTTCGACTGCGGGGTTGATGGCAATATGGGACAACCAGATATCTGCAAAAAAGCCGCCCAGCAGCGGCAGTCTCGTTGACAGATACATGGCTCGCTCAGCCAGCATCCGCGTCTGTTCGACCTGATCGGTCATCTTTCGGACCGATTTGAAAATTCCACCGCCGCTGCTCTCTTTGAGTGTCGACGACTCGCGCTTCGAGGGGAAATCGGCGAACCGGAGATAGCTGAACGTGGTCAGCCCTGGGTTGGTCCTCCTGAAGGTCTTGATGCGCTCGCGCAGCTCATTTCCCTGCTCCGCCGTCAGGATCTGGTCCGCCACCCGCCAGGCCTGATTCTCCAGGTCCCGCATGGCGGCGATCACCGGCTCGGTGACAGCTCCGTATCGTGGTAACCAGTGTTCCTCGAAAATCATCCTTCCGAGCGTGGCCATGACGACCATGTCCAGGAGTGCAACCTGCGGATAGGGGTCCGCAGCGATCGTATACGCGGCCGCTGAGGAGTAGACGAGCTCGGCCGTGAACAGCCGTCGCACCTCGGGAGATGGCTGAAGCTCTGCCACGTCGTCGATTGCCTGGGCTGCGATGCTCACGTAACGGTCTGCGAAACTCATCAGCTCGGACTGCAGGGCGGCTTCGGTGACGACGTACTCACCGTGGTCGGCCTTTTTTTTGCGATCCTTGCCGGCCCAAACCACCGGACTCAGCAGCATCACGATCAATACGGCCGCAACAATTGTATGTAATCGCAGTGTGGTCGACATGGTTTCCCCCAGCTTTTTCTACACCGGCCCTCCGGGTCGTTCGGGTTCGATCGTTCTCGAAGGACCTCTCTCTTTCCAGTATAGGTCGGGGGCTCGGATTTGCAGCCGCGGGGCTGGCCCGACGCTGCATCGCGGTGATCACGTCCT
>CAZCEX010000540.1:0-3364 GCA_964497785.1 uncultured Thermoanaerobaculia bacterium
GGTCGCGATGGAATAGGACCGAAAGGGCTGCGACCACCCTGCTCATGCGAGCGGCGGCCTGCCTCGTGGGCTGGAGAACCGGAGCCGCAACGGCCTCCCCGAGGGTTGCCCGACAGCATAATTGTGCTGGAGGCGGTCGGATGGTGGGGGGCCTCGGGCACAATTATGTGTCCGGCACGCCCCGCCGAGACGCGCTTTCACTGGTTCTCTGATCGGCTTGAGTCGCCCCGGGTCACTCCTCCCAAACCCGTACCGGGTACGGCGGGCGTTCGAGCTGCACTGGCGGGTTTGCCTCAAGCTCTTCGAGAATGACCTCGATCGCTTTTTCTAGCTGGGGGTCGTGTCCGGCGATGACTTCGGCGGGCGTCTGCTCGACCTCGATGTCGGGTGGCACCCCGACGTTCTCGACAACCCAGCCGTCTTCATCCCAGATCGCGATGTTGGGCGCGGTGACGTATCCACCGTCGAGCAGCACCGGGTAACCGAGCATGCCGACGAGCCCACCCCAGGTCGCCTTGCCGATCAGTGGTCCGAGGTCGAACTTGCGGAACATGTAGGGCAGGAGGTCGCCCCCGGAGCCGGCGGTCTCGTCGATGAGCATCACCTTGGGACCTTGGATGGCGCCCTGCGGTGTCTTGAGATCCTGGCCGTAACGCATGTGCCAGTGGGCGATGTAGGGTCGTTGCAGGATGTTGATGTAGTAGTCGGCGATCTGGCCGCCGCCGTTGAAACGCTCGTCGACGATGATGGCGTCCTTGTCGACCTGTGGGAAGAAGTAGCGCTTGAAGTAGGTGTGGCCGAGGTTGGTCGTATTCGGTAAGTAGATGTAGGCGACGCGCCCGCCGGTGGCCTCGTCCACTTTTTTGATGTTGCCTTCGACCCAGTCGCGGTTGCGCAAGGCGTACTCGCTGTCGATCGGCACGACCTTGACGGTGCGGGAGTCTTCGGTCGTGGCATTGGGGCCAACCGTGATCTCGACGATCTTGCCGGCGGTATTTTCGAATCGAGCGTAGAGGTTATCCGGTGGCACCAGATCCACACCGTTGACCGCGAGCAAGTACTCGCCGGGCTGAACATCCACGCCCGGCTCGGTGAGGGGTGAGACGAGGTCGGGGTTCCAGTTGAGACCCCCGAAGACCCTGGTGATCCGGTAACGGCCGTTTTCGACGGCGAAATCTGCGCCCAGGAGACCTCCGGGAATCGTTTCGGATTCGAAGAGCTGGTCGCCACCGAAGACGTTATTGTGGCCGACCGAGAGCTCGGAGGCCATCCAGCGGATGAGGCGGTTGAGATCCGTGCGACACGCGAGGTCGGGCAGGAACGGTTTATAGCGATCCCGGATCGCGGGCCAGTCGTTGCCGTGGTAGTTGGTTGCGTAGAAGTAGTCGCGATAGATGCGCCAGGTCTCGTTGAAGATCTGCGCCCACTCGGAGGCGGGGTCGATGCGCACCTGAATGGCGTCGAGGTCGAGAATGCCTTTGCCGGGCTCCGGCTTGGTTCCGGCATCAGTGATGGTCCATGTCGGCCCATTGCGGAAGAGAATCTTCTCGCCGTCTGCCGAGATGAAGAAGTCGTTCGCTTCGAAAAGCTCCTCCTCCTCGCGCTCGGCCAGATCGTACTTCATCAGTTTCGTGCCCGGGCTGTTCGAACCACCTGCATCGACCTCGGCCTTGAGGTAGTAGAGGGTGTTCTCGGTACCGGCCTGCAGGCTGAAGTAGTTGCCGGTTTCAACCGGGATGGTGAGCATGCGTTGGGCCATGCGGTTGAAGTCGACGACGACCGGGTCGATCGTCTCCTCTGTGTCCTCTTTGCCTTCTTCATCCTCGTCATCCGAGCCCTCAGCCTCGTCTTCGTCGGCGTCGTCGTCGATCTCCTCCTCGTCACTCTCTTTGGCGAGCGGAGAGACGACGTCTTCCTGCAGGGTTACGAGGTAGAGGTTGCGTGACATCTCCATGTCGGCATTCGACATGGCAAACCACTGTCGGACCGGTCCGGCGTCGGTCGACCCGAAGAAGAAGAGATACTTGCCGCTGGAGTCAAAGGCCGGCTCGCCGACGTCGCTGAGCCCGTCGGCGATCGTGGACACCTTTTTTTGCTCGAGCGAGTAGAGGTAGACCTGCTCCATGTTCGAAGCATTGTTGAGGGTGTAGGCAATCCAGTTCGAGTCGGGCGACCACACTGGGCCGATGCCCCCGAAGGCGCCCGGGTTGTAGATCGGTTCGGAGTCGACCAGGCTCATCTCACCAGAGGCGAGCTCGAGCGTATAAAGGTTGCGTCCGTTGTCTTCGAACGCGATGTGCTTGGAGTCGGGCGACCAGGTGAGATCGTTGTAAAAGCCCGTACCGTCGAGCTCATACGTCGAGACCTCTCCTTTGCCATCTTGAGGCGCCACGTGCAGCTCGTTCTCCCCGGAAGCGTCCGAAAAGTAGGCGATGACCTTGCCGTCGGGCGACCACGCGGGATTTCTCTCGTGGACCCCCGTGGTGAGTGTCAGGTTCCTCGGGTCACCCTTCTCTGCGGGCACTGTGATGATCTCGCCACGGACCTCGAATACGGCTCGTGAGCCCGAAGGCGAGATGTTGGCGTTGCGTACGTAATCGGTTCCCTTGACGTATCGGGGTCTGAGCTCCTGCAGATCTGCGGCGACACCGATCTTGAGGTCGCCAATTTGCCCAGTCGCCACCTCGTAGGTGTGCAGTGTGCCCGCCTGCTCAAAGATGATCGTGCCGTCGCCATGGGACGCGTCGACGATCGGGAAGTCGGCGTATCGGGTGAGCTGCTCGACGGCCTTGCTCGACGGGTCGAATGAGAAGAGGTTGAACTCCCCGTTGCGGTCGGAGAGGAAGTAGACCGCGTCGCCAATCCACATCGGGTCGGTGTCGTTGCTTCGACCTTCCGGTTGTGGGATCTGCTCCGTGCCGTGGCCTGAAAAATCGTAGAGCCAGATGGTCGTGACGGTGCCGCCGCGGTAGTTTTTCCAGACTCGAAAGCGTTCTCCCAGTGGGGTGTAGGCCAGCCGTGTGCCGTCAGGGGAGTAGGAGGCCTTGACCGCGTTGGGCAAAGCGAGCTGCTCGGGGAAGCCGCCGTTCGTGGATACGGTGAACAGTTGACTGTAGCGGTTGGTGAAGGTGTTCCGTCCAGAACGGAACAGAACCGCCGAGCCGTCCGGCGTGAAAGAGCACACTCCGTCTCGATATGGATGCCAGGTCAATCGGGTCGGGATACCGCCTTGAACCGGGACGAGGTAGACGTCGGTATTGCCGTCGTACTGAGCGTTGAACGCGATCCACTGACCATCGGGGGAGAAGACGGGGTCGGACTCGACACCCTGATCGGAGGTGAGTCTGCGCGGATAACTGCCGTC
>CAZCEX010000541.1:0-3363 GCA_964497785.1 uncultured Thermoanaerobaculia bacterium
GCCACCCCTCTGGACCCGGCATCTCGTCCGGCTCCCAGTGAAGGCTCACGGCATCCAGCCCGTACCGGCGAACGAGGTACTGGTACACCGGGTGGGAAAAAACAACGGCCGCGCCTTCGAGATCCACCGCCGCCTTCTCTAGCCGTTGATCAAGCGCCATCAGCTCCTGCTCGACGTCCGAGAGCGCCTTCTCGAACTGGGGGGCGGATTCAGGTCGCTTCGAGACCAGCGCCACGCCAACCGCCCGAGCCTGCTCAATAGCGAGCGTCGGATCGAGCCAAGTGGTGAATGCACGATCGGCGTGGGCGTGCTCGCCTTCCGGACCATGACTGTGGGTCACCGTACCCTCCATTTCAATCAGACGGTCCGAAAACGAAGCCGAGGTGTCGACGAGAATCGACGCCGGCAACGAGGCTACCTCAACCCAGCCCGCATAGCCGGCGCCGTTGAGCAGAATGAGGTCCGCGCCCTGATACGCCGCCATTGTGTCGGCATCGGGCACCCAGTAGGCCGGATCAACGCCGGCAGGCGCCGGAAAGTGCACCTCGACCGCCTCGCCGCCGATTCGTTCCGCGAAGTAGGCCAGAGGGTAGCTGACAGCGTAGACGACGATACGATCTTCGGGCTGCTCGACAGCAACCCGTGAGCCACCTTCCGGCGCCGGGCCACCGCAGCCGGAAATCAGAACGAGCACGGTCAAACCGAAAAACAAAGAACGCATCGTGACTCCTCTCAGCCGGTCATGAACAGCCGCACCGCCAGCGATCCGAAACGACTCACGAGCATGGTCAGCGCCCCGGCCAGCCCGGCCGCTAGAACGAAGACAATCACGATCTCGAGGGTCAGGATGGCGGCGATCCTCGATCGTGAACCGCCTATCTTGACCATCGTTTCGATTTCGCGCTTGCGAATGCGCAGGGACAGCACAAAAACCAGGACCGCAGTGGCGAGCGTCGCAATGCCCACCACCATCATCCCGGCAACGACAAAGGTCTGTACGGTCAAAACCGTGTCGAGCAGCTGGTCCATGACCGTCGCTGGTGTGACGATCTGCACGCCGTCGGCGAGCTCGTAGCGGCCCATCAGGATGACCCCTGACTTCCTGTCGTGAGGTACGGCGATGACTGCCGTAATCGGAAAGGTCTCGGTGCCGCCGTGGAAATGAAAATCAGTGATGTTGTCGGGCGTGATTTCGTTGTACTGCACGACTGCGGCATTGCCGACCACATTCGAATCGGTTCTGGAGAGCACACCCGCCGCAGCCTCAGACGCCGTCAGATCCTGATGACCGTGGCCGAGCCCTTCGATGACCCAACCAGTCTTGATGTCGACGAAGACGGCCCGATCGTCCGGTGTATAGGACGGCGCCAGGACCCCGGCGATCCGCATTTTCAAGGGATAGACCCCGGCAATGTCGAAAACGCTCTCCGGTGAGGAGATGATTGAGTCGCCGGCATGGAGATCGTTCGTCGCCGCGACCTCCGCCCCGATCACACACTCACCAAGGACCGCCATCGCCCGGCCCTCGAGGAAGGTCGAACCCCGAAACCCGAAGTACTCGATCGAGGTTGCGACGATGGGTCTGCCGCGGGCGCGAAAGCGGATGGACAGCGGAATGGCATCGGCGAGATTTGATTGGTCGATGCGCGCGACCTCCTCATACGACATCACCTCCGGAGGGTCCGACTCGAAATAGAGGGAGTTCAGCACGAGCTCGAGGGCGCTGCCCTTGGCGCCGACGAGCAGCGGCGTCGATCGTGCCCGCGCCGTCAGCTCCGCCGCGCTCTGGCCAACCAGGACCTTGAGGCCGGACGGCAGGAATACGATCAGCATCAAGGAGGCGACGAGGACGGCGGTCTTGCCCCGGTTGAAAGCGAGGTAACGCCAGGCCAGGTAGAGGACATCTCTCACGATGCCTCCCCACCGTTGCTGTCGATGTAGTCCGTGAAGTCGACGACCCTTTCGAAGCGATCCAGAAGATCGTACTCGTGGGTCACGGTCACCAAGGTGGCGCCGCTCACGGAGACGGCGTCAAAAAGGATGTCGAGCACCCGCGCGGTATTCTTCGGGTCGAGATTGCCTGTGGGCTCGTCGGCGAGTAGGAGCACGGGACCCGTGACCAGAGCCCGGCACACGGCGACTCGTTGCTTCTCCCCCTGGGAGAGGCGAGTTGCGAAACGATCGAGCTTGTCGGCGATGCCGACGGCCTCGGCCAGAGCCTCTGCCCGGGTCTTTGCCTCGGGGTCGAGAGTAAAAGACTCGTTGACCCGGAATGGCAAGAGGATGTTGTCCCTGACGCTCAGGTACTCGAGCAGCTCGAACTCCTGGAAGACAAGACCGACGGTGCGAATTCGCCAGTCCCGCCGAGAGCGGTCGGGCAAACGCCCGACGTCGACGCCGGCAACGACAACCGAGCCCGATTCGGGCACTGTGATGCCGGCGACAAGATGCAGCAGAGAGGTCTTCCCAGACCCGGACGGTCCGATGACCGCAACTCGTTCGCCGTCCTCCACCTCAAGCCTGTCGATGCGAAGCTCGAAATCCCCCTCGGGGTAACCAAAACGAAGATCGTTTATCGAGATCATGTCTTTCTCTGAAGCGTCCCGTCAGCGATGCAATAAACCATGAGCCGACATTGTAACGCGTGCCTCTGGTGTGATTGGCCGTCCTCTTCCTGCTTTTTGGCTTCCTTTTCCTTCTGCTTCGGTTCCTTTTCGGCCGCCTTGATCTCCTTCTTGTTGGCCTTCAGCTCCTCCTTGGTCATGATCGTGAACGGCATTTTGAGCGTCGAATCACTCAGAGCTGCAGGGAGGTGGTGATGACCGTATTGGATGCCGTCGGGTTGCTGGAATTAGAGCCTGCCGGCGCGCTCATTCGTGGTCTCCAGCACCTCTTGCGGCCCGAGCCTTCTTGTCGAGCACCAGCTTGCGCCGGACCAGCAACGGCACCAGCGCCGCAACAACTGCCACCAAGCTCACAGGCGGTATCCCGCCGTGCCATCCTTGAGGCGCCAACCAGCCGTTGAAACCGAGAGCCACCAGGTGGACCACCACGAGGGCCAGCGCTATGTAGCCACCTCGCTGGCTGCGCTTCCATCGCCAACCCCCGATGGCCTTGGGCATCCCCGGCAGCGTCGTCAACGCTGGCGACACCAGGAAAAACAGGGCCAGAACACCGACCGCCATGGCGATCTCACCCTGGAGATTGAGCCGGCCGACGTCGTCGAAATATTTGCCGTAATAGGCCGGGGAAAGCAAACACAGCGAAAAGAACGCATGGACCGCCGCCAGAAAGAACCCCATCAAGCCTGTCCCCTTGAGTCAGGTTGATCGTGAAAGACGGCCAGAAAGCCATATAGGGTAT
>CAZCEX010000542.1:0-3351 GCA_964497785.1 uncultured Thermoanaerobaculia bacterium
GCGGGAGATGGAGGGCATCCCTGGTCTTCGGCCAGGAGGATGAGAACGTCATCACTACAGGCGCCTCGATCGAGATATTCTTCAACCGACCGGCGGGGATGTATCAATGAGCCGGGCGAGCGGCATAAGCGTTCTTTTCGTGATCGGCGTGGCGCTGCTGGCTCTGTCAGCTCCGGCGTTGTGCGAGGAGAGCGCGGCCTCGGAGCCGGATTCTTCGTCGAGTTACCGGTGGGGTGCGGTCTATACCTCGATGATAGACCTGAGAGAAAAAGGTTACGCATTTCCCTGGAACGATCCTTCAGCCGTATCTCATTATAAAGACCGGGTGTCCCTGATGTTCGGTGCGGATTTCGGGAGATATTTCGATTTCTTCATCAAGGGGACTACAGGGTACCTTGGAAAAGGTAGGGAATACCTCCCTGATCGGCCCCCATTCTTTATCGACCAGGGTCATATCTCAGCGAGATGGCGTGCTGTCCTTGCAGGTAAACTCTTCCTCAGAGAAAGAGTATTCCGTAACAGGAACAGATTGATACTCCTTGTTTCGAACGAGTCACGTCTGATAAGGAATCGCGGAGAGGGACTGGATATTAAAGTCCTTACTGCCGGCCCGGCCCTGCTGACATATTCCGGCGCTGTGTTCAGGTACTTTCGTGATCAGAGAGAGAACGGCGGATTGCCGGTGACCGATCCGAAAGGTGCGTATCTGAATCTTGTCGAGGGTGGGATAAAACGCTCAAGGTGGCACGCGGGGATCACGATCGCCGATGTAAGACCCAGCGATGATATACCCTGGTGGAGGGGCCTTCGATCCGCGATGTACGGGATTGATGGGGGATTCGATCTCGCTGGCGCTAATGTCTATGTCGAGTATTCACGGTCGGTCGCCAACTGGAGTGACTTCGAGGATGATCTGTTCGGTTTCGATTTCGGAACTATGAAATGGGGTGATTTCAGCGCTGGACTCCCTGAAGATGGAGCGCTTGCCGCCGAATGGACAGGATTGAACATTCATGCTGAAGGTACGGGCAGATTCGGGATCACTCCCGGGTACCGCTACTCTGGTCTCAGGTATAAGGATGTAATCGGAGAAGTTGAGCGCGGGATCGTTGAAAGCTATATCGAGTTGTGGTGGAAGCACGAGAAGCTCGCGATGCTGGTCTCTCTGAAGGCGGCGGACAGGTATTATTACTGGTCAGGAGAAGGTGGTGGAGTCTATGAAGCCTCCTTGTGGACAAGGCTGAGAGGGGGTACCGAACTGACAGCGAGAAGTTTCTTCTGGGGAGGATACTATCCTGCTCTGCTGTGTTCCGTAGTCGATGATAACAGCCTTACCAGGCTTTCCATGACCGCGAGAATGGAAGAAGCTGGCGGTTCCAGCGAATTCTATTTCCTCACCGAAGCGGGAATAAACCTTGGAAGGAAATGGACACTCGGAGGGTCGGTATATCTCGAGGGTTCCAGGGAAGGATTCTACTCTGCCGATATCGAGATGAGGGGTGGCAAAAGGTTCGTTTTCAGGGCTTCAGCAGGCACTTATATCCCCGGATCGACAAGTGCAGCCCTGAACTACGATCCTTATCTTCCTGAAACCAAGAGAGACAGGGTGATCTCGTTCTACACGAGGATCTGGCTTGGGGGAATATAGAAGGTGAACCGTTTCGAGTCTGCAATTCTAATCCTCTTATGCGTATCGGCTATTGCGCTGACCGTACCGGCGCCGGTATGCGCCTCAATTGAGGTCGATGAGGAAGAGGTCGTATTCAGGCTGGAGGATCCGGGTGCCGCGAAAGTATTTCTCACAGGTGATTTCAACAACTGGAACCCGAAGATGGACAGCATGGTAAAGCGTGGCGGTGCGTGGGAACTCAGGCTCTACCTGGTCCCCGGAAGGTACAGGTACATGTTTGTCGTCGACGGGGAGAACCTGTCCGACCCGGACAATCCGAACAGGGACGCTGACGGAAACACCTTCTTCATATTCGTTGAGGAGGATGGTGTCTACAAGATCGTCTACGAGGTCACCGAAACGGGCGAGAGGAAGATAGAGGAGAAATACGAGCCATACGGTGCCCTGACAGCTACGGCTGTCGAGGATTACGGACTCTTTACGGCATCAGCAGGGGTGGAAGGTGAGATAGACGGATCCATCCGCGGCAATATCCTTATTGGCGCGGAGTATGAGACTACTGCGGAAGATCCGATAAAGGCATACCTGGTGAGGGCGAAGGGTGAATGGGTGACTGATAAGTTCCAGCTCGGAGCCTTCCACAGGTTAGGCAGAATCGGATTCGATGATCCACTGTCTCTTTTCACGGATGTTGGGCCCTACGCCTATCCGCTAGACCTGTTCTGCAGAGGCGCCGAAGCATCGGCCGGATGGAAGGGCTCGATCGAGGGTCGGATCTTCTTCGCCAACAGGATCGACTCGTACAAGTCAGGATTGAATCTCTTTTACTCCTACCCGTCATTAGAATATAGATACCCGATCGATAAGGACATGATAGGAGCTGCTATCAAGGGATCCTTCGGACATTTCCAACTGGATTATCTGTTCAGACATGACAATGGACCCAGAATGTACTATGAGGTCGAGGACGGAACTAGCGTGGGAGGTTATGGAAAAAGGACCTCGCACGGTCTCCTGTTCGAATTCGGTAAAGATGAATGGCCGGTGCTGACGGTTCAGTATCTTACGGGCGCAACAATTCTTGAAGCAGATGAGAATCTTTCGGAATATAGCAGGGACTGGAAGGAAGGATATCGTGCCCTTGCGGGGATCTCCTGGTCTACTGGGCCGCTGTGGATGCAGCTGGAGTGGCAGAGGACGACAATGGAACGGAAGCTTGATCACGCATACTACTGGGATGATGCGGGGATGGATATTTATGGTGCGGGACTGAAATACGATACAAAAAGGATGAACATCGGGTTCGACATCGACCTCCTTGATTTCAGTGGATCGGGTGGGCAGGGATTGACTTTCTGGTTGAGCGGCTCGAACTTCTGGCTCGACGGAGATATGATCCGTACGGAACTTCTCCAGTTTCTTGAATCGAAGAGGATGTGGAGATGCGTTCTCGAGATCGAGGAGAGCGGATCCGATATTATCCCCGGGCCCTACCGTCTCGAGGGTTATCTTAAAGCAAAGGCGAACTGGGATGCGGAGGAATCGAGGAGTATGATAGAGATCTCAGGCGGCAAGGGTATCCGCGCCGGATCGTATCTCTCTCTTCACACCGATATAAGATATGTAACATATAGTGACAGCCGCTGGACGGGTGAGAGCAGCTTCTTCGATATCTGGGCCGGCTTTCGGGGTTCACTCGGGGGTTCGGGATGGGCAGCGCT
>CAZCEX010000543.1:0-3350 GCA_964497785.1 uncultured Thermoanaerobaculia bacterium
GCCAATACGAGCGGTCTCCTGGTAATCGACATCTCGGACCCCACAACCCCTTCTCTCACCGGAACATGCGATACTCCCGGCAATGCCATTGGCGTCAAGGTCTCGGGGAACTATGCCCTTGTGACTGATGGATCGAACGGTCTTCAGATAATCGACATTTCTGATCCCACGAGCCCTGCGATCGCGGCATCCTGCGCCACTCTCGATGATGCCGGTTACGTCGCAGTCTCGGGAAACCATGCCTTCGTGACTGAAGGTGGGAGCGGCTTCGAGGTGATCAAATTCTCGGAGCCCCTGCCTCCAACGCATATTGGGAATTTCGACACGCCGGGCAGCGCCAACAGCATATCTGTCTCAGGAGACCATACCTATGTAGCGGACCATGCAAGCGGCCTCCAGGTTATCGATATCTCGGACCCGACGTCTCCCTCACTCGCAGGAACGCACGACACTCCCTCGAATGCCTATGACGTCACAGTCTCAGGAGAATATGCCTATGTAGCGGACTTTACGATGGGCCTCCAGGTGATCGATATCTCAAACCCCACCGCTCCGGCGTCAGTCGGAGCATACGACACTCCCGGTTATGCCATTGGAGTAGTGGTCGACGGAGATCATGCGTTTGTTGCGGATCATTTGAGCGGCCTCCAGGTGATCGATATCTCGGATCCGACTGCTCCAACACTTGCTGGGACCTGCCTGACTCCTGATGATGCCTATGGGGTCACGATCTCCGGAGACTACGCTTATGTTGCTGCCTATGACAGCGGCCTAATCATCATCGACATCTCGGATCCAACTGCTCCGACAGCAGTAGGAACATACGACACTCCCGGTTATGCCCAAGGAATCACAGTCTCAGGATACCATGCCTTTGTGGCGGACTATGGTAGCGGCCTTCAGGTGATCGATATCTCGGACCCCACTACTCCAGCGCTCGCGGGAACATACGACACACCAGGTACTGCGTTGAGTGTCTCGGTCTCCGGAAACTATGCCCTTGTAGCTGATGGCTGGTCCGGCCTCCATATGATCGATATCTCGGACCCCACCGCTCCCACACTCTTTGGGTCACATGACACACCGGGATATTGCAACGGCATCTCGGTCTCTGGAGACCTTGCCTTTGTTGCTGACCAGGGCGCTCTTCAGGTGATCGCGGTCTACCAGAACCAGCCCTTTATAGAAGACAACGTGGCCCAATCGCTCGTCCTGGATGCCGGGACCGACACCATTTATGGTGCGCGCATTACGGCGACACAAACGAATCCTGTCGTATGGCATATGAGAGCTGATGGCGGCGAGATCTGGCAGGAATTCGTGCCCTTCGGCATATGGACCCAGTTCAATTCCGCGGGAACCGAACCGATGTGGCGTGCGTCCCTTCAATACTCGTGGCATGCTGATCCCGTCGTGACGGGGCTCGAGATCGACTGGATCTACGAATACGCTGTCATTGATTCGATAGTGGACATTCCGAACGACCAGGGAAAACAGGTCAGGATCGAATGGACGAGAAGCGGGCACGACCATATAGGAAATTCCACTCCGATAACCGGGTATGCCATATACAGGAAGATTGACTACGCTCTTGCCGCTGCGAATTCATCATACGCACATGATTCCAGCAACGAACTTCCCGCGTTACCCGCCTACCCGCCCGGCAACTGGGACTTTGTAATGACCGTTCCGGCGCTTTGCACGGATGCCTACTCGGCCGTCGTACCCACACTGGCGGATTCGACGATCTCTGACGGCACGTACAACACTTCATTTTTTGTGATAGCCCTGACTGAAACTCCGGGGCTGTACTTCGAATCGCCTCCTGACAGCGGTTACTCGGTTGACAACCTGTCGCCGCAGGTGCCGCTCGGACTCGCGGTCGCGTACAACTCTGGAAGCGGCAATGACCTCACCTGGGAAGAGTGCCCGGACGGAGACTTCCAGTACTTCCGTGTATATCGTGGAGATACAGACGACTTCGTACCCGGCCCCGGCAGCCTGGTCCATTCGACGATAGAGGCGGAATGGCTCGACCCTGTCGATGAGGGATGGCAGTATCATTACAAGGTCACCACAGTAGATTTCTCGGGGAACGAGAGCGCTGCGGCGTCGCCGGGCACGACGACCGGCACGGATATCCCGCCTGCACCGGAGACATTCGCCCTCTACCAGAACATGCCGAATCCTTTCAATCCCGTGACGACTATTGCGTTTGACCTGCCCCACGCGACCCACGTGAGGTTGATCATCTATAACGTAAAGGGTGAGCTCATCTCGACCCTCGTCGACAGACATATGACAGGGGGCCGAAAAGAGGTCCAGTGGGCAGCCTCCACCAGTTACGGCGGTCCCGTATCGAGCGGCGTGTATTTCTACAGGATAATTGCGGGCGAGTTCGAGGAGACCAGGAAGATGATCCTGTTGAGGTAACTATTCCTCCCAGGGATCCTCCAGGCTCAGCGTTCCATCGGGAAGTTCGTAATATGTGTGGCCGTTGATAAAGTATGTGTTTGGTATGCCGAGCCGCCTGTTTTCCTCCTGCGCATTGTGGACCGCCCGGGATCCGATCTGACGGATCTCTATCGACTGGCGCATAAACTCAGGATCGAAAAGCTTACTGCTCATCTGTCAATCCTTCCGTCATGAGAAATCTCTCGTATAAATCCTTCTCGAATACGAGGCTTTCTTCTCCGCTC
This sequence comes from uncultured Thermoanaerobaculia bacterium, assembly GCA_964497785.1. GTDB lineage: Bacteria > Acidobacteriota > Thermoanaerobaculia > Thermoanaerobaculales > Sulfomarinibacteraceae > CAZCEX01. Next base: position 2,700 of record CAZCEX010000543.1, read on the forward strand.
CCCCTGGCGACCTCGATGAACTCCTGCCCCGCGTTAAATACGAGGTGCCAGCTGTCCGCCCCGTACCTGTACATCTCCTGAAAATTAACAATACTTCTGCTGAAACGCCGGATCACATCCTCCTGCGGCACATGGTGCCCACCCCTGCGTGTGCGCTCCACGACCCTGGAAACACAGTGCCCCGGCGAATCAAGATATATGTAGATGATGCTGACTCCGTATCCCTCACGTTTCATCCGGCCGAGCGCCCTCCGAAAACCCTGCCCCGAAAGGGTTGTCTCAACGATGAACCTTTTTCCCGAGTCGATTGTGCTATGCAGATCGATGAAGAATTTTTTCCCGGCGGGCAGGGCGACCTGCCGTATATCTCCCGTCGTCATCCGTTCAGCGATGGAATCGGCGCTGATATATGGAATGTCCTGTCCCTTCAGATATTCTCTCACAAATGTCGTCTTCCCCGCCCCGTTAGGCCCGGCCACTACAATCGCTCTCTTATCGACCTTCTTTGCGCCAGTCTCAGACTGCGACACGCCTGGATGACCCTTGATAAGCTGCTCGACCATCCGCCGGATCTCGTCAGCCGTCAGCATCTTGCCGCCCAGTGTTCTGAAGAATAGCGGCAGGGCGCTGTACGCCTCCCTGTTTTCCATC
>CAZCEX010000544.1:0-3344 GCA_964497785.1 uncultured Thermoanaerobaculia bacterium
GGACGAGTTCAGGGATAAGGAATCCCCTCCTACAGCGAGGGAGACTCTACCATGCTACCGGAAACACGGAGCGCGAGGCGATTCTCCGAGCGTTGATCCAGCGTTGAGGCGAATCTCCAAAGCGACGCAATATGCATCCGCAATCTCATCAAGAACGTTGCACAATGCGACACGGGGAGGCGGGCCAAGGAGGGCTGCCGCGGTGTTGTGGTGTCACCGCTCTTTGCTGCGCTCACCGCCGCAGTGTTTCCGTCGGGCTTGCTGGTTCTTTCCAATGACGTTGATGACTCAGTAACTTGGGTCGATCAGCTCACCCGGCTTCGCCAGGTCTGAGCCGTTTCGACCACTGGAGCGAGCTGCGCGTGGCACCAGTCTTGCTATGAGCTGTGTGGCCGGGGCAAACCTGCGGCAAGCCGTCTCGTTCGGTGCCGAGGGAGCCTGGCAGAAAAAACGAATCGCGAGGGCGGAATGCAGGCGCAGCCAAAGTTCGCATACTACACAGAAGACTTTCAACTTGAAGAACGCCCCAGGCGTTTCCTGGAGGCCTTTGCCGCGATTCTGCGGTATTCAAACTATGGACCCGCGCTGGATGCCTATGTGCATATCAGCACCAAGTGTTCGTTGTGTACGGCCTCCTGTCCCGTCTACCGCGTGACCCAGGATCCCCGCGACATCCCGTGCCATCGATCCGAGTTGCTGCTCCGGATCTACCGACGCTACTTCACTTTAGGCGGCGCCCTTAAAGCGAGGTTCTTCGACCAATTCAGGTTGACTGATGTCGCTATAGACGAAATGGCCGATGAGTTTTACCGCTGCACTGCATGCAAGCGCTGTACGCAGTCCTGTCCGATGGGAATAGATCATGCGCTGATCACCCATCTCGCGCGGTGGATTCTTGCCGAAATCGGAATCGTGCCGAAAGCGTTGGTGGTATCGGTGCGAGAACAGCTCGAGGGAAGTTCCAAAAACACCTCTGCCATCCCATCCGTAGCGATGCGGGACACTTGCGAGTTCTTGGAAGAAGAGTTGGACGAGATCTATCCAGACGCCGGGATCAAATTCCCGATCGATGTGGAGGAATCAGAGTTTGTATTCTTCCCCGCCGTCTCTGACTACCTGCTCGAGGCCGATACGCTGATGGGAAACGCCGCCATGCTGCACGCTATTGGAGCATCGTGGACCATCGGCAGCGAGAACTTCGACGGCATTGACTATGGGCTGTTTTATTCCGACCGGATGTGGGAACGGATCATCAAGGCTCAAGTAGCAGAGATCCATCGACTCAAGGGCAAAGTCATGCTGATTGGGGAGTGTGGCCACGCTTCACGGTCTGCTAAGGAAGGAATGCAGAACTTCATTCCTGAAGACCAGCGTGTTCCGGTTGTCAACATCATGGAACTCGCCCATGCACGTTTCGAATCAGGTGACCTTCAGCTCATCGAAAACTGTATTCAAGAGCGCACGACCTACCACGACCCGTGCAACATTGCGCGCAAAGGTTGGATCGTTGAGCAACCGCGAGTTCTGCTGCGTCATATCTGCTCCGACTTTGTGGAAATGACGCCGCGGGGGGTTGACAACTACTGCTGCGGAGGCGGAGGCGGCACCGTTTCGATCGATGAGATACGCAAGTTTCGGGTCCTTGTCGGCGCCCAGACGAAGGCCGACCAGATCAAGGCCACCGGTGCACACTACGTAGTCACCCCTTGTGCGAATTGCAAGAAACAGGTCGGAGAGATCATTGAAGACTTCAAGCTGGATGCGGTTCGCATCGGTCTGCACGATCTGTTTCTCAGGGCGATCATCATGCCTGACGGCCAGAAGCCCGTTGCTCGCGACAAGTACGAGTAAGGGACGCGCTTGGGTTGTGTCGGCCTGTGAGTTGAGCGGATTTTTCGACTATTTGACGGGGAGGCAACAGGATCATGCATGAATGGCTCGAATGGGCACGCGGACCTTTCTTCCGCTTCGCGTTTCTATTCATGACGCTCGGAATACTCAGACTTGTAGTCCTGAATCTTCTGAGCTTGTGGACCATTGCGCAGAGGGCTGGAAACAAGACGATTCCGATAGGACAGGTCCTGCGCAATACTTTTCAGTGGTTTCTTCCTCGTGGCAGGGCTTTTGCACAGCACCCGGTCTTCACAGTCGCATCGGTTTTGTTCCACGTCGCCGTCATCATCGTTCCGGTATTTCTCGCTGCACACATTCTTCTGTGGGAGAGGGGTTTGGGAGTGAGGTGGCCGGCGATTGGCCAGCCCCTGGCGGATGCATTGACCCTGCTCGGACTCACAGCAGGGGTGATTTTGATCGTGCAGCGTATCTTCGTGCGTTCTAGCCGTGCGCTCAGTCGCCCGCAGGATTTTATTCTCCCGGTCTTGATCACGGCTGTCTTTGGCTCCGGATTTCTTGCGATGCATCCGGCTGGAAACCCGTTTGCGTACGACCCGACGATCTTCATGCATGTGGTCTGCGGCAATCTCATCTTCATGGTTCTTCCCTTCTCGAAATTGAGTCATGCAGTGCTTTTCCCCATCACCAGGCTGATTTCTGAGATGGGCTGGCACCTCGCCCCCGACGCCGGCCAACGAGTCGCGGTGGCGCTGGGAAAGGAGGACCAACCCGTATGACCGGTCGTAATTTGGCAATCCTTACGGACATCACCAGGTGTACCGGATGCGAAGAATGCGTTGACGCATGTCAGAAAGCGAATGAGCTTCCGGCAGAGCAGCCGTGGCCTTGGGTGAAGCAGATCGATGACCTTTCGTCCGCTCGGTGGACGACGATCCGAACGCTTGAACACGATGACGAGAGCCGCTATGTACGCCGCCAGTGTCGCCATTGTCTTGATCCGGAATGCGTATCGGTGTGCATTGTCGGCGCCCTTCAGAAAACCCCCGAAGGTCCGGTGATTTACGACCGAGATATCTGTATCGGTTGTCGCTACTGTCTGATCGCTTGTCCGTGGGAAATTCCACGCTACAGCTGGGAGGACACCGTGCCATATGTGCAGAAGTGTGACTTCTGCTACGAGCGTGTGGTCTCCGGCGGCGGAATTCCGGCGTGCGTGGAGGCGTGTCCGACCCAAGCAACGATCTTCGGAGATCGGGACGAGCTTCTCGCCGAAGCGCATCGACGACTTCGCGCAGAGCCGGAGAAGTACGTGCAGAAGGTGTGGGGGGAAAAGGAGGTCGGTGGCACTTCGGTCCTCTACATCTCGGACGTCGATCTCAACCTGACCGACTTAGAACACGCCATAACGTCGGTCGAACCGATGCCCCACCGTACTACCAAGATCCTGCATCAAATGCCTGCGGTATTTGTGGGTATGGCTACTGTCATGG
>CAZCEX010000545.1:0-3332 GCA_964497785.1 uncultured Thermoanaerobaculia bacterium
GCCCTTCCTGGATTCGGCGTTACAGCCAAGAGGGCTCGAAGGACCTACCTCAAGAGATTGAATGGCGCTTTGGCTACCGAAGCTCGAATAGAGGTCTCGGAGCGCCTGCCTTGGTGGAGGCCGGAGAGGGATTTGAAACCTGCGGACGGCCGGGTTCATGTGCATGGTCTCGGGCGAAGCACGGGGCTTGAGAGGAGAGTGTTTGACGTCCGGGAGTTTGTCGAACTGGCTTGTGCCGGGCTCAAGATCTCCATCGAGGCTTTGGCTTGCGCCCGCCAGGATCGCAAAACGACAAGATCGCGGCAGATCGTTGCAACATTGGGAATCGAACGATGGGGCCAGCGAGCGGGTAAGTTGGGCGCAGTGCTTGGAAAAGTCCGGATGTCGTCAGCCGTTGGGCTCGTAAAGGCGCTGAAAGAAGATCGTGCGATCCGGAGTTCGCCGAGACCATTGATCAACTCGACGCGTTTCTGGCTGGGGCTTCTCCAGTTATTCGCCATGATCATTGATCAACAGTGTCGGATGTGTCTGCCCTGGCACGGATGCAAATCAATCCGCAGCATCCTTATCCGCCAGAAGCTGGGGAAACTCTCGAACCGGAACCACCACAGTTTTCTGGCGGTCCTGCTGTTCCTCTCCGCCGTAAACGAGGCCTGCCCCTAGGGGAAGATCAAAAATCCGAGCAAACGCACGTAATCCCTTGAAATAGTCTTTGTTGACTGTCATGCCGGACTTGATCTCGATCGGAAAAAGGTCTGAGCCGTAGTTGAGAAGCAGATCAACCTCATTCTTGTTGCTGTCGCGAAAAAAGTGGAGATTACTGCGACGGCCTCGATGCAAACGGTATTTGAGCGCTTCCATCACGATCATATTTTCAAAGATATTTCCTCTCAGAGGATCGCGACTGACGTGGCTCTCGTTTTCCAGTCCGATGAGATGGGCGGCAAGTCCAACATCATAAAAATAGAGCTTGGGAGATTTAACGAGTCTCTTTTTGATATTCGCAAAATAAGGAGGCAATCGAAACACCAGGTAACTTGCTTCCAAAAGGGTCAACCAGTTTCGCGCAGTTTGATGTGATACACCGCAATCGGCAGCCAGATTGTTCAGATTCAGCAATTGTCCGACGCGACCGGCACAAAGAATCACAAAGCGCTGAAATAGACTCAAGTCTCGTACTGCAACCAACTGTCTGATGTCTCTTTCTACATGGGTTTCTACGTAGTTCGCCAAAGCCTGGGCAGGCACTAACGATTCGCGCCAGATGCGAGGATAAAAGCCGGTGAGCATCAATTTGTCGAGGCTGTAGTTTTCCTGATGTGAACCCAGTTCTTCTATCGAAAACGGAAGTAGTTTCAGAATAGCAGCGCGGCCGGCCAGAGATTGGCTGACTGTCGTGGCCACTTCAAACTGCTGACTGCCCGTGAGGATGAATTGGCCATTCTGCTGTGTTTCGTCGACTAAGGTCTGAATGTACGAAGGCAGTTCTGGCGCTTGCTGGATCTCATCGAGAATGGCGCCTTCAGGTAATCCCGCTAGAAAACCGCGCGGGTCCTCCTGAGCGAAGAGTCGGGTATCCATATTTTCCAAGCTCACATACTTTTTTTCAGGAAATACCCTTCGACACAGGGTGGTTTTCCCACTTTGCCGTGGCCCAGTTACTGTTACAACTGGGTAGTGGCTGGCACTGTCAAGAAGAGCAGGCTCGATTGTGCGCGGGAGAATTTTCATACACTACGTTAACCTGTTTTTATGTAAAATGCAATTAGTATTAGAACTTTACATAGTCTTACCTCTCGAAAATCAGAAACCGAAACCGGGAACCTGTCAGTAACCGTTTTTCACAATCACAGGGCTTTCTATGGTACTATCAATAGGTCGTTTCAATGGTCTATTGGAGGTGCCATGAACTTTCCGTTCCGGTTTTCTGAGGATGTGAAACAGGTATCCGAGCTCAAGGCTCGTACCTCTGAAATCATCGGCCAGGTCAGGAAGACGCGCAGGCCCGTACTCCTCACCCGGCGCGGACGTGGTGTCGCCGTGCTGCTGGACGTTGAGGATTACGAGCGGCTCGTTGAGCGTCAGGTTTTCCTCGAAACGATCGAGGAAGGCGCGAGGGCAGTCGCTGACGGCGATCTCCACTCCCATGAGGATGCCCTCGAAATCCTCGGCACATTTGGAGAACGAAGTGGCTGAGGTCCGTGCCCTCCGGTGGTCTGGCCCTGCGTTGCAAGATCTCAAACAAATTCGAGCCTGGGTAGCCCGCGACAGCCCGGACTCTGCGCGGCGCCTCGCAAAAAGAATCCGGTCGCAGGTCGAGAGTCTCGCCGAATTTCCGAAGGCCGGTCGAATCGTACCGGAGATCGGAATCGAGACATACCGAGAGGTCATCGTCCGTCCATATCGCGTCATCTACGAGGTTCAGAACAACGCTGTCGTCATCCTTCGTGTGTGGCACTCGCACCGCGATCTCCCAGCAGACGACGAGTAACCCGAAACCGGTACCGCACAACCTCTGCTACAAGATCGGCGCTGATTCGGATTCCAGAACTCCTCGAACCACTCCTACTCCACGCAACCCATCGATGCCAGCTTTTGGCAGAAAAGGATGCAGTGCTCTAAAACACCTCGCCGATCCTGAAATACCAGACACCCGAGTCTTTGCCTTGCGCATAGTCAAAGAGATACATGGTCGACAAACCCAAGCCCGTGCCGATCGTCGGATTGTGAATCGGGATTGGCATGGCAAAGAAGCGTTTATCCCCGAGCGCATGATTGGCTGCTTCCGTCTGCTCGGCGAGATCTTCGAGAGTATCCTCGGTCTGCTCAGCAACGCTGAAGTTGGGAGAACACAGTAGAACCGCACATATGGCGACGCAAATACACCAGGCAGACGTCGTGCGAAATTGGGTAGGGATCATCTCAACACCTCTTTCATGCTGACCATCGCTCAGTCTACTTCTCGTACAGGTCCCGTGGGGAGAGCTACATGAGCGTCAATGTAAACTACAGCGCACGTCCCCGAACGCCCGCGACCTCTCGCTTGGCCTCTTCTAAGTCATGGCGGAAGCCCTTATCCGCATGCAGCCGGGCGACGGCGGCGGCGGCCATGATGCGTCCTTCGTCCACGTCGCTCTGCCAGTGAACATTGCAGACCACTCGGCTCTGGCCGAACTCACGGCCTCGCGCCAGGATGGCGTCAGTACGTTCGGGAACGACTTCGCACAGGATCAGTGCCCACGCCCATCCGATGGCGGTATGTCCGGAGGGATAGGATCCGTCCTTGCGGAGCCCCTCCTCGTCATCCGGCGTGCAGATCGGCTCGTTGTTGC